>CAZXLJ010000153.1:0-6070 GCA_964641175.1 uncultured Cellvibrionaceae bacterium | reverse complement strand
TATACTCCCTTAGCAGGGGAGCGCCTTCGACCACTCGGCCATCTCTCCGCGGCGCGGATACACCAAGCGAAGCTTGGCAAAGCGCGAGCGACAATGTTTATCTGTGCCGCGCTAAGGTGCGGCATAATAGCAACACCTCGTAAAATGTCAAATGCTTCTATGTGATATTCACTACGGTTACCGCGCACAAATATCCTGGGGCTGAAGCAGGAGTCGGTGCCGCAGACTAATAGCCACCAAATTCACCGGCATCCGTTTGATCCACTATCCCTTTACAGGCTCCCTAACAGAAAATTCTCCTTCGACAATTTTGATGCGGGATGCAGCGCAAGCGATATCCTTGCGCTCCAACACCTACTGCATTCAAACAATAGCAATGGTCGGGGCTGCAGGCCACGAGCCTATTCAAACGATTTCTAGTACTTTGAGGGTTCTTCAGCTGTTGCCGACATCGTCCTTGGTTTGCTGCTTTTCCCGCTGAATTCGTTGATAAATCTCTTCCCGGTGGACGGCGATTTCCTTGGGCGCATTCACACCAATGCGGACCTGGTTACCCTTCACACCCAAAACGGTGACGGTGACTTCGTCACCAACCATCAGTGTTTCACCTATGCGGCGCGTTAAAATTAACATCGATTTACTCTCCTTATTTCATCCTGTGAGAAGGGCGGACAGATCTCCGCCAGAAGCCATCGTTCAACCACCGCGATTTTTCTTGGTTTATGCGAGCGCTCTGGAGCTCTCGTCGCGGCAAAGTCGAGGGCTTGGTTTGCACGACCGAACAGGCAGTCTTTCCCCATTAGGCGCGTAAAAATCATACCTGGACTGGATCTTTATCCAGGCCGAAAGCCGAATGCAATGAACGCACCGCCAGCTCCAGATATTTCTCGTCGATAATCACCGAAACCTTGATTTCAGAAGTGGTAATCATCTGAATGTTGATATTATCGTTCGCCAGGGTTTTAAACATGGTAGATGCCACACCGGCGTGGGATCGCATTCCTACACCCACCACCGATACCTTGACCACTTTATTGTCTGCCACAACTTCGCGCGCACCCAATTCTTCCGCCACCTTGCTCAGAATCGCCTTCGCTTTAAGCATGTCACCGCGATTAACGGTAAACGTCAGATCATTCGTATTATCAGCCGCCACGTTTTGCACTATCACATCCACTTCGATATTGGCTTCGCCGATGGGCGCCAAAATTCGTGATGCTACTCCCGGCTGATCCGGTACGCCGCGGATCGACAATTTGGCTTCATCGCGATTGAAAGCAATACCAGAGACTACTGGTTGTTCCATATTGGAGAATTCCTCATCGATGGTTATCAAAGTCCCAGGACCGTCTTGAAACGAAGACAAGACGCGTAAAGGCACGTTATATTTGCCCGCAAATTCAACTGACCGGATCTGCAGGACTTTGGAACCCAGGCTCGCCATTTCCAGCATTTCTTCGAATGTTATCCGATCCAGTCGCCTGGCTTTTTCTACCACCCTTGGATCAGTGGTATAGACACCATCCACGTCAGTGTAAATCTGGCACTCATCCGCTTTCAGGGCAGCTGCCAGGGCAACGCCTGTCGTATCTGAGCCACCCCGCCCCAGTGTCGTGATGTTGCCATCCGAATCTACCCCCTGGAATCCGGCTACAACCACCACTTTGCCTTCCTGCAGATCGCTACGCATCCTTTCCACATCAATATTCTGGATCCGCGCTTTGTTATGAGCGTCATCGGTAAGAATTTTGACCTGGGAACCGGTGTATGATCTCGCTGCCTGACCCCGCTGCTTCAGCGCCATGCACAACAGCGCAATGGTCACCTGTTCGCCAGTGGACACCAGAACGTCCAGCTCGCGCGGATCTGGCGATGGCTGCACTTCATTAGCCAGCGCGATCAGGCGGTTGGTTTCGCCACTCATGGCGGAAACCACGACTACGATATCGTGACCCTGCCGGCGAAAATCCACCACCTTGTCTGCCACGGCCTTTATACGTTCTACAGTGCCAACGGACGTGCCGCCGTACTTCTGCACAATTAGGCTCATTTACGCTGTTATCCCCGACGCAAAGGTTTTTTATCTACCAATGTACGGCCTTCATGCAGAAGACCACGGACACCCGCTCAAAAGGCGGCAATTAAACAACAAATCTGAACGGTTGTTAACTGCTCATCGCAAAAAAAGCGAAGAGCAGTCACTTCAAACTTGCCCTGATCTAATCCAGGCCGCCAAATTTCTCAATATTTCATCCAGTTGGTCGCTATCGGTTCCTCCGCCCTGCGCCATATCAGGCCGACCACCCCCTTTGCCACCCAGCTGCTCCGCCACGTGTCGCACCAGATCCCCCGCCTTCACCCGCCCGGTCGCCTCCTGGCTCACACCCGCTACGAGTTTGACCATACCGTTTTCACGTCCTGCCAGTAAAACCACAGCATTGCCCAACCGGTTCTTCAGACGATCAACCAAGTCTCGCAGTATCTTTACGTCGCCGGTGTCCATCGCTCTTGCAATCAGATTGATTCCATCCACCTGCACGGCTTCGGCAATCCAGTCTTCGATTGATGTGGCCGCCAGGCGTGCTTTCAAAACAGTGATCTCGCGTTCCAGCTGTTTTTGGCTATTCACCAGAACCCCTACTTTGTCGAGTAGACTCTCCGGTGACGCCTTGATCAAATGAGCAATCTTTTGCAGCGCAATACGGGCGGAGTCAAGATAGCGGAACGCATTGGCTCCGGTAACCGCTTCGATCCGCCGAATACCCGACGCGATCCCGGTTTCCGAAACGATCTTGAACAGCCCAATGTCTCCCGTTCGCGAGACATGCGTTCCGCCACAGAGCTCCATTGAAAACCCGTTGCCCATGGTCAGGACCCTTACGGTGTCGCCATATTTTTCTCCGAACAAAGCCACCGCACCTTTTTTTCGCGCAGTCTCGATGTCGAGAAGTTCAATTTCCACCGGCGTGTTGCGACGGATCTCGGTATTGACCATAGCCTCTATGGCCTCGAGCTGTTCGGGCTTGAGCGCTTCAAAATGTGCAAAGTCGAACCGCAGACGCTCGGAATCCACCAGTGAACCTTTCTGAACCACATGAGTTCCCAACACGTTCCGCAGGGAAGCGTGCAGCAAATGCGTAGCCGAATGATTGAGTGCGATCGCAGCGCGCAGGCTGTTATCCACTTGCACACGTACGGATTCATCCAGATGGAAGTTTCCATGGAGCACCTTACCGACATGCAGGTGGACGCCCCCACTCTTCTGGCAGTCAGTTACTTCAAAGCGCGCACCATCGTGATCGATGTAACCGTTGTCCCCCACCTGCCCGCCTGACTCGGCGTAGAAAGGTGTATTTCGCAGAATGAGAATTCCTTCATCGCCCTCTGCAATTGACCGGACTGAAACGCCATCCTTGAGGATCGCAGCTATCGAAGACTCCGATGCATACTGCTCATACCCTTCGAACAGTGTCTCTCCATCAAAAGCAATTGCGCCGGCAAAACCGCTTTTGAATGTTCCACTGGCCCGGGCCCTTTCGCGTTGCTGGTCCATCATGGCCTGATACCCGTCAAGGTCCATGGACAAGCCCCGTTCCCGGGCAATGTCATTGGTCAAGTCAACCGGAAATCCATAGGTGTCATAGAGAGTAAAAATGACTTCCCCCGGAATTTCATTACCACCAAGTGCTGCCAGTTTGGCTTCCAGTACGGCCATGCCGTTATCCAGCGTTTTGGCAAACTGTTCTTCTTCGATCAGGAGCGACTGTTCGATGAGTTGCTGCTTGTGGACCAGTTCCGGATACGCGCCTCCCATCTGGTCGACCAGCGCAACGACGAGCTTGTGAAAAAACGGTTTTTCCTGGCCAAGTTTGTGACCATGCCGTATCGCCCGCCGGATAATTCGTCGAAGTACATATCCCCGTCCCTCATTCGACGGCATCACGCCATCGGCTATAAGGAATGCCGACGAGCGGATATGGTCAGCAATGACCCGCAGTGATTTGTCCTGAAGATCCCGGGCGCCGGTGAGGGCCGCGACAGCCTTGAGCAACGCCTGAAACAAGTCGATTTCGTAGTTACTATGGACCGCCTGCATAACCGCGGCTATACGCTCCAGACCCATGCCTGTATCAACGGAAGGCTTCGGCAAGGGGACCAGCTCCCCGCCAACCTGCCGTTCATACTGCATAAACACGAGATTCCATATCTCGATGTATCGATCCAGCCCATCGTCGGGAGATCCCGGCGGTCCGCCTGGCACTTCGACGCCATGATCGAAAAAGATTTCCGAGCTGGGGCCACAGGGGCCTGTGTCTCCCATCTGCCAGAAATTGTCTTCATCCAGCCGGGAAAAACGTTCAGCACTGACGCCCACTTCATTGAGCCAGATGCTGGCGGCTTCATCATCCGATATGTGTACGGTGATCCATAAGCGCTCCGGGGGCAGCTTCAAGACTTGTGTAAGGAATTCCCATGCGTACTGGATGGCTTCTTTCTTGAAATAATCGCCAAAACTGAAATTGCCCAACATCTCGAAAAAGGTGTGGTGCCGTGCGGTGTAGCCAACATTTTCCAGATCATTATGTTTACCTCCAGCACGCACGCACCGTTGCGAACTGGCTGCGCGAGCGTAGGCGCGCCGGTCGGCTCCCAGAAAAACGTCCTTGAACTGGACCATGCCGGCGTTGGTAAACAGCAATGTCGGGTCATTTTCAGGCACGAGGGAGCTGCTTGGCACCACCGCATGCCCCCGGCTTTCAAAATAGGACAGAAATGCGTCGCGAATCTCGGCGCTCTTCATAAATTGTATTCCCAGTTAAAATCGACGGCTTCGCACGCTCTGCATGGCCAGTTAATAATCCGTGTGGTCATCCACAGTGGAGCCAGACATACGTATTGGCGCCCCCGCCGCGAACCATGAGGCACCCTTCTGGGGGCACTTGGCATGGTGGACATGGGCTGTGGCGAAATGGCGCCCAGTATAAGGCGCGCAGTTCAATTGTCATAGGGACCGAAGCCGCCCGGGTCGCGGCTGTGCTCTCACTCCTGGCAACTACATCCCCAGAGACGACTCTTTGTAGGGTTTTCCGGCAAGCAAATGAATGTGCAGATGGAATACCGTTTGACCTGCTTCTGCGCCATTATTTATGACCAGCCGAAAAGCGTCTGTCACCCCCAGCATACGGGCTATCTCGCCGGCCTTGACCATCATGTGCCCCAGCAGCGCCTGGTCCCCGACGGTGGCATCGGCAATTCTTGGAATCGGTTTACGGGGAATAATCAGGACATGAGTCGGGGCATGCGGTGCGATATCCCGTATACAAATACAAACCTCGTCCTCATATATGAACTCGGACGGGATTTCGCCTTCCATAATCCTGGTGAATATTGAGTCCGACATTCTGATTACCTCACTCTCGCCGAATATGAATACTTTGGACCGGTATCTGACCTGATCAACTCATTATTTAATCGGGGACGCACCCGTTACTTCGCAAGACGTTCCTTTTCGTCCAGCGTAATTGTCCGGGCTTCAGACTCCAGCATCACCGGTATTCCGTCCCGGATGGGATAGGCCAGGCCGCTGGCGACGCAAATTAACTCATCGCGATCCTGGTCGTGAATCAGCGGCGCTTTGGTGACAGGACACACCAAGATACTTAATAATTTTTTATCCAGCATGGGACAGCACTCATTGTGACGTTCTATGTTTATCCGGCATGGGTGTGTTTTTCATCAGCAATGCGGGATCCATCCGGACATCAAACCAGTTGATCCGCCAATCGAGATGAGGACCGGTCACCCGTCCGGTCGCCCCTACTTCCGCTATGGTCTGACCCTGACTCACCCGATCTCCCACTGCGACCAGCACCTTATGCAGGTGGATGAAAGTCGAAGAAAATCCGTGGCCGTGATCCAGAATCAGAGTGCCCCCTGAATAGTACAAATCCGGCTCCGCCAGCGTCACGACGCCCGCTGCTGGCGCCAACACCTTTGCTCCCACCGGAGCCGCAATATCCAGACCATAGTGGGGCGATTTCGGCACGCCATTGTACACGCGCTGACTGCC
>CAZXLJ010000152.1:0-6285 GCA_964641175.1 uncultured Cellvibrionaceae bacterium | reverse complement strand
GGAAAGTGCGCATCGTAAAAAAATAATGGCGTCTCATATCACGCCCGCTCAGACTCCATATCAGACCCCGTACAAATAATGAGGTCTTCTAACCCGCACGTTTCAGATAAGCGATGTTTTCCCTGGCGTGCCCTTCATAGCGATCGAACCTGGGCCGCAGATAGTCCATTTGGTCGCCGCGAATTCTGTGGCTGTTTATCAGGGCGAGATATTCGTACGGGTTGGGTCGGTAAGGCAGCGCCAGCAGAGTCATATCGATTTCCGCAAGCAATGCATTTCCCTTGCGCTGGTTGCAGCGTTTACACGCCGCGACTACGTTCTCCCAGCGATCAGAACCTCCGCGGCTGGTTGGAATGACGTGATCGCGAGATAACTGCATCTCGGAAAAATAGATCCCACAATAAAGGCACTGGAAATTATCACGGTGGAATAAGGCCCGGTTTGTCAACGGGGGATGCGTGCGCATGGGTGAGAGCCGAGCCCCGTCGCATGCCACGATCGCAGGTAGCTCAATGACTGTACGCAAACCGGTCAGACGAGAGCGGCCACCATGTACCTTGCGAATGATCCCTCCCAAGGACCACACCACGAGATCACGCGCATAAAGACATACGCCCTCTTTCCAACTAAGCCACTCGATGGGCTGGCCCGCCATATTCAATCTGAGTATTCGCGGTTCCATGGACTCTCACTTTTTCAGGTTCACTACTGACACAAACAGTTTCCCGATGCAGTTCGCACCGGTCATTATTAATGGATCAGTCACTCCGCCATTACGGAATGTGCGTCTGTCAATTCGAAACGCCGTTAAATATTGGTAAATTTCCGGCTGTAACGAATCACACTCGGTTCCGCCCTTCCCCCATAACGAAAAACCCCGTACTGGTTAACCAGACGGGGTTTTGAAATTATGCAATTTGCAGGGACTTGAGAGTGACAAGACCGCTCAGTCGACGGGACTAATGACGACCAGTTAACTTTGTGTCGGCGTATTTCAGCCAAAGACTTGCCGAAGATATTGAAGGCTGACCTCCTCTTCCAGAACTGGCTCTTAGAGGTAGTATTATTCGCCATAAACGAGCCGTCAAGGCGCAGCTTATAACAATTTTTTTTATTGCGACGTCAAAAAGCGGTTGGTCATTAAATTGAAACAAAAAAAGTCCGCAGCCAGCTTGGCTGCGGAAAAGTACATCTCACAGAGGTTTTACAAAGAAGAACAGGCCGCGCCAGCCATCTGGCTTGATGGTCCGTCTCTCGATGTGAAGTCATTGTAAACGCGAGGAGATTTAGCTGAAGTCGATTATCTCCTGCACCTTTGTGCGACATTCCCCATCTCTGGCAGCAGTCACAAGGTGCCCTGCGGCTTCCCTCGAGACTCTTTCAATTGAGCACTTTGTCGCCGGACAATATGCTGAATAAGTGCTTCCTGAGCCGCCGGACTCATGTCATAAAAATCGATTCGCCAGAAATATCCGTCCTGTACCCGGTCACATCCAATAACAATTGCTTTCGCCTTGACCAGATACTTGCTCGGAAACAGTTCGAGTTCCACTTTGAGCTTTTCCCCGGGTACTACCGCCACTTCATTAACAAATCCCAGGCCGCAGGCACTGATATTAACCTCTTTGATCCGGTTGGCAATGCGTCCCACCAGCTGATTATCCAGCACGAGCTGACTGACCACCCGCTCGAGCTTTTGATTAAAAGCACGCACCAGCTCCGCTACTTTAGGCGACTCAACAGCGGCTTCTCGCAACAGCCGCTCAATCAGAGCATCCTGCTGGGAAACCATTTCCAGGACGCTGGAGGGTAGCGATTCCTTTTGTCGGACTGGACTGTGCCGGTCGATAAATTCATAACTCAGACCGACAGTTTCATTGATTCGGAAGTAACGGCGCTTTTCTGTCATGGTTCACCTAAAAGATATCGTCAGGAGTGAGTTCGAACAGGTACTCGGGTGTCAGATCCAGTTCGCGCAAAATGTTTTCTCCTTCGTCACTCTTTAACAAACTCTGGTCTTCTTCGGACACAGACGCGGTGAGACTTTGTTCAATGATGATCTCCACCCTGCGATTCTGCGCCCGGTTGGCCGACGACGTGTTCGCTACCACAGGACTGGTGTCGGCTTTGCCCGACACCTCGAAACGTCGGGGCTGAAGTTGTCCGCCGGCCATCAACTCATGGGCAACCGACACTGCCCGCGCGGCCGAGAGCTCCCAGTTGGAACGGAACCGCGCCGTATTGATAGGCACGTTGTCGGTATGCCCCTGCACCAGAATGCGGCCGGGTTTCAGCGCCAGCACTGCGCGAATCTCGTCCATGACACCGCGGTACTGCGGGTTGAGTGTCGAAGACCCTGAGGGGAAAGAGCCCTTTTCCCGAATACGTATGATGATCTTGCGGCCCTCTGTTTCTATTTCGACTTCCCCTGCAGCGATCTGGGCGCTGAGCGCCTTTGCCAGATCATGGGCATCACGTTCGGTCTCCCTGATCAAGCCTTCCAGCATCTCCCGTACACGGACTTTGGCGCCGGACTCCAACCCCTCTTCACCCTGCTCGACGTCGAACTCCATGGCACAGTCCACTTCCAGGGACATCTCGGTACTATCGTCGGTTTTCTGCCAGATTTCGTTGATGGGGGTGGGTTCGGGCCGGCCGGGACTGAACTCCTGAGCAATGATACTCGTGCCTTTGGGAATATCTGTAAACTCGTCCATGGTCTGCACGCCAAACGCTTGTGCCATCGAGCCAGCCAAACGTTTGAATTTCATGGCATCCATTTCCGAAAAAGACAACAGCAATACGAAAAAGCACATCAGCAGAGACATCAAGTCGGCGAACGTCGCCATCCAGGGTGCAAGCCCCGGTTTGCATTCGCACGTGTTCTCTTCGTCTACGACCACGGCAATCCCTATGTTTCAGCGACCGCGCGCTTACTTTCCGGCAGATAATTGCGCAACATGGAGTCGATTATTCGCGGGTTCTGTCCGCTCTGAATCGCCAGCAGCGCATCAATGATCAGACTTTTCACCATGGCCTCCTCGGCGGCACGCAGCTTGAGCTTGTCCGCGATCGGGCTACACACGACGTTCGCAATCACTGCCCCGTACAATGTCGTCAGCAGCGCTATTGCCATGGCTGGACCGATTGCTTTGGGGTCATCCATATTCGCCAGCATGGCAACCAGGCCGATCAGGGTGCCTATCATCCCCATCGCCGGAGCGACCTCTGCCATCGCGGAAAAAATTGAAGACCCCAGTTTATGGCGCTCGATCGCTTGCGTTTTATCGCGCGCGAGCAATCCCTTGACCACATCGGGATCATGACCGTCGACCAGCAGCTGGATCCCCCGCTCCAGAAATGCATTGCTGACTTCTTTCCCTTCAAGGGACAAAAGACCTCCCTTCCGGGCTTCATCCGCGAGCGATACCAGTTCTGCAATCAGTTCGTTTGGCTCCGGCAATTTGAAGATGAAACTCTTTCCAGCGACCTTGCCGGCACTGAGAAACTGGCCCAGACCATACTTTGCCATCACCGCAAAGATCGTCCCGCCGACGACGATGACTACCGATGGAACATCCACAAACATGTCGAGACTGCCGCTCATCAACATCGCGACCGTCATCAGGGCCAAGGCGCCGATAATGCCTACCAGAGTTGCTAGATCCACGCTCTCGCCCTCACCATTCCAAAACATATAACCAATTCGTTTTTGTCCCCCATGCTGCTCACTATGGGCTTTCGCATCGCAGGCTTTTTAAGTCTAGCCGGAATATAAAATGGCGCCGGCGCAATTCCAGCCGCCCCTTTTTGCTTTTTTTAAGCACGGGCATCGTCGCCGGCAGCTACCCGATCACCTGCATGTTGGCCCGGCAGGGTGAGACGACTCGATTCTGAAAGGGATTATCCGTTGACCCGGCCGCAACCCTTCGGTAAGTTTGGCGTTTTTTTCCTTCAGGAAGATTTCATGGCCATCCGCAAGAAGGCGCTCGACTTTGAACATTCCCTTGATGAGCTCGAAACTATCGTCGTGTCCCTGGAATCGGGAGAGCTGACGCTGGAACAGGCGCTGGGCGCTTTTGAAAAAGGCATCAAGCTCACCAGGGACTGTCAGCAGGCGCTGCAAACTGCCGAGCAGAAAGTGGAAATTTTGTTAAAGAATAAACGTGAAAGCTCCGGGACGCCCCAATGTGGTGCAGAAGACCCTGTTGATGACCTTTGATTTAAAGCAGTTTTTCAATATATGCAGCAAACGGGTCGATCAGAATCTCCGCAATCTGCTGCCTACCCGCGTGCCCGACGGCGAGCGCCTGCTCGAAGCCATGGCTTACAGCCTGCTGCGCGGCGGCAAGCGCTTCAGGCCTGTACTGGTTTACGCAGGCACCATGGCCGTCGGTGGCAGGCTCGAGTCGCCGACGGCGGATGCCGCCGCCTGTGCTATTGAATGCGTACATGCTTACAGTCTTATCCATGACGACCTGCCGGCCATGGATGATGACGATTTGCGCCGCGGAGAACCGACTTGTCACCGGGCCTTCGATGAAGCCACGGCCATACTTGCTGGCGATGCCTTGCAGTGTCTCGCCTTCGAAATTCTCTCCAAAGCGAAAGCACCACCGCAAATTGTTGTGAACATGATGCAGGAGCTCAGCCGCGCGGCGGGCGCCACGGGCATGGTTGTCGGTCAGGCCATTGATCTGGCCGCTGCCAATCAGACACTGACACTCGAACAGCTCGAGCGCATGCACAATCACAAGACCGGGGCATTGATTGAAGCCTCCGTACTTATGGGCGCCATGGCCAGCGGGCTGGCACAACCTGACGAGCTGAAGGCGCTTCGTCTGTACGCCAAGGCCGTGGGGCTGTGCTTTCAGGTGCAGGACGACATTCTGGATGTAGTGGCCGACACCCGCACACTGGGCAAGCAACAGGGCTCCGACCAGCAACGTAACAAGCCCACCTATGTATCCCTGCTGGGGCTCGACGAAGCACGGGCGAGAGCACGAGATCTGCACGAGCAGGCTTTACAGGCGCTGATGCTTCTCGGCGGCAGAGCCGACCCGTTGCGCCAGCTGTCGGCTTACGTGATAGACCGCACACATTGAGGATTCCCTCGGTCGCACCGCTGGTCGCGCCAGTTACCTGCGGGGCATCCCTTCTGTTCATGTTTCCCGGCTGGAGGCTTCGCTGACCCTTTCGGCCGCTTTACTGCATTCGACCGGTTGCCCCTGAATGAAAAGTCCCGGCGACCGCCCCCTGCCAAACCTTTACCTAAATTGGCGCAGCCCCGGCCTGCTTCCCGCGTAACTCCGCCAACCGGTTTATTCGTGAATTTTTTTAAACTTCCCGTTTCGTGGCGTGGTTTTTGTATGACGACTTTTTTGTGACAGCCTATTGACAGACACCGCTTCTATTGAGAAAAAGACGGCACGACATTTGGAACTGGTACTTTTAATTCCGGGTCAAATTATTCCCAGACTGAATTTTAAATTCCATGCACAAGCGATTCTAAAGACTATGATTATTAAGGGGCCAGCTGCCTGTTGCCTGCTGCGGTCTACTAGAACATATACTGCGAATCCTACCTGCGCCCAGCTCAGTTTCACGCTTTTTTGAGGAGCCAAAATATGTCGATCTTCAGCCATTACCGTCAGAGATACGAAGCGACACAACAGGAAGAGTTAACCATTCAGGAGTACCTGGAGCTGTGCAAGTCAGATCCCTCTGTTTACGCCAGCGCCGCGGAGCGCATGCTGCTGGCAATCGGTGAGCCGGAGCTTGTCGACACCTCTCGGGATTCCCGTTCCAGCCGGATCTTTTCCAACAAGATCATCAAGCGTTACAAAGCGTTTGAGGATTTTTTCGGCATGGAAGAGTCCATCGAGCAGATTGTTTCGTTTTTTCGCCACGCCGCTCAGGGTCTGGAAGAGAAAAAGCAAATTCTTTACCTGTTAGGCCCCGTCGGCGGTGGTAAATCTTCCCTGGCGGAAAAACTCAAAAGCCTGATGGAAAAGCAACCCATCTACTGCATCAAGGACTCTCCGGTATTTGAAACTCCCCTGGGCCTCTTCAATGCAGATGAAGACGGAGCCATTCTGGAAGAAGACTATGGGATCCCCCGCCGGTACATCAAGTCGCTAATGTCGCCCTGGGCGGTAAAGCGCCTGCACGAATTTGGCGGCGACATCAGTCAATTCCGGGTTGTAAAAATCTATCCTTCCATCCTGAACCAGATTGCTATTGCCAAAACCGAGCCGGGTGACGAGAACAACCAGGACATTTCCT
>CAZXLJ010000151.1:0-6519 GCA_964641175.1 uncultured Cellvibrionaceae bacterium | reverse complement strand
GCAGCACTTCCAGCTCGAGCGGGACTGCCAGCAGTAGTTCAGGCGGCGGTTTTGCTTTTAATGGCAGTCTTGATTCCGCAGTAGTTTTATCAGGTAGCTGGGCAGAAATTGCCCAGGCCGCCATCGCCGAAATCGGCGAAGCTCAGTACAATCAGTTTGTTGCCGCGCTGAATGGCTCGGCGTTTGACCAGGCTGCCGTGGATAGCGCACTGAAAAGCCTGAGCGCCATTTTCAGTCCAGTCGGCCCCGAAATCGAGAATCTGATTACCGGCTCCAACGGTACCCAAACATTCGGCGGTGTCAGCATCACCCGTAGTGGTACCCCTGCAGCGCCCACCCTTACGGTGGTCGTGGACAGCACTTCCAACGGAACGACAGTCGACGGCAACATGACCGTCACTTTGGCCGGATTCGGGCAGACCGCCGCCGGCTTATATGTTGAAACCGTGCTCGTGAACATCCAGTCACTGACTGTAAGTAACGCTGGCGTTATCGCCGGTTTGTCAGGTTCTGTTTCCTTGGGGCCGGTCGATTACCAGGCTTCTCCGCTGGCCGTTGGTCAGGAATACCCTCTGAACATCAGCAATCTTCAGTTGAATCTGGAAGCTCTCAGCAATGGCGTGACTCTGGATGGCAGCGTAAGCGGATCGGCTGAAGGCATCGCCGTTTCCGGATCGACCACCATTTCTATCGAAAACCCTAATATTGATATCAGCGCCAATCTGGCCGGCGATGGCGTCGGTTCCAGCAGCTCCAGCACCAGCTCAAGCGGCGCGACCAGCTCATCCAGCACCTCAAGTACCAGCTCTTCCGGTACCGCCAGTTCTACCAGTTCAACCAGTTCCTCGGGCACCGCTTCTTCAACCAGCAGCACTTCTTCATCAGGTGGCACTTCGTCAACCAGCAGTACTTCCAGTTCCGGCGGCAATACCAGCAGCTCCGGTGGTTCCACCTTTAACGCGAGTTTCGATTCCGCTGTCGTACTGTCCGGCTCCTGGCCTGAAATTGGCCAGGCCGCTATCGCCGAAATCGGCGAAGCGCAATACAACCAGTTTGTCGCAGCACTGAACGGCTCTGCGTTCGATCAGGCTGCCGTAGACAGCGCCCTGAGAAGTTTGAGCGCAATCTTCAGTCCGGTTGGTCCGGAAATCGAGAATTTGATTACTGGTTCCAACGGTACCAAGACCTTTGGCGACGTGACCATTACCCGTACCGGTACACCCGCGGCGCCCACGCTGGCGGTGACGGTGGACAGCTCTGCCGGCGGTACCACCGTCGAAGGTAGCTTCACTGTCGTACTGTCAGGTTTTGGAAAAACTGCAGCCGGCCTGTATGTCGAAACTGTTGACGTAAATATCCAGTCACTGACCGTCAGCAATGCGGGCGTTATGGCGGGCCTTTCCGGTTCTGTAGCTCTGGGCCCGGTAGATTATCAGGCTTCTCCGCTGGCCGTGGGTCAGGAATATCCCCTGAACATTGCCAGCCTCCAGCTGACTCTGGAAGCGCTCAGCAACGGTGTCAGCCTGAACGGTAGCGTCAGTGGTTCAGCCGATGGCATCACCGTTTCGGGGTCAACCACCATCTCTGTAGAAAATCCGGATATTGACATCAGTGTCACCCTGGGTGGCGATGGCGTGGGTTCCAGCAGCTCCAGCACCAGTTCCAGTGGTTCAACCAGTTCCACGAGCTCAACCAGTTCTACAAGTTCATCAGGTACTGCCAGCTCAAGCAGTTCTTCAGGCAGCACTTCTTCCACCAGCAGCACTTCAAGCTCCAGCGGTACCACCAGCTCCAGTGGCGGCTCCTCTTTTAATGGCAGCCTCGACTCTGCTGTTGTTTTGTCAGGCAGCTGGGCAGAAATTTCCCAGGCTGCGATTGCCGCAATCGGTGAAGCCCAGTACAGCCAGTTCGTGTCTGCCCTGAATGGTTCGGGGTTTGACCAGGCAGCCGTAAACAACGCCCTGAAAAGTCTGAGTGCTGTTTTCAGTCCGGTAGGTCCTGAAATCGAGAACCTGATCACCGGTTCCAATGGCACCCGGACTTTCGATGGAGTCAGTATCACCCGTACTGGTACGCCGGCTGCACCTACCCTTGCGGTGGTTGTGGACAGCACGTCCGGTGGTACTACTATTGAAGGTGAGTTCACGGTTGTGCTGGGCGGCTTCGGGCAAACATTAACCGGTCTGTATGTTGAAACGGTAAACATCACCATCCAGTCACTGACTATCAGCAACGCCGGCGTCATGGCTGGCTTGTCTGGTTCGGTTGCATTAGGTCCGGTTGATTATCAGGCGTCACCCCTGGCGATTGGTCAGGAGTATCCGCTGGATATCAGCAGCCTCCAGTTGAATCTGGAAGCAATCAGCAATGGTGTAACCGTTGAAGGATCGGTGGGCGGAGCGGCTTACGGAATTGAAGTTTCCGGTTCCACAACCATCTCCATCGAAGATCCCAGCATCGACATCAGCGTTAATCTGTCCGGGGACGGCATCGGTTCCAGCAGCTCCAGCACCAGTTCCAGCGGCTCGACCAGCTCATCCAGCACTTCCAGCACCAGCTCTTCGGGTACTGCCAGTTCAACCAGTTCCTCGGGCACCACTTCCTCAACCAGCAGCACATCCAGCTCCAGCGGTTCTACCAGCAGCTCCAGCGGCGGTTCTGAATACACCGTGGGCCTAAACTCGGCGGTAGTTCTGTCGGGCACCTGGCCGGAAATTGGACAGGCACTGCTGGCGGAAGTTGGCGAAGCTCAGTACAACCAGTTCGTTGCTGAATTGAATGGTTCTGGTTTTAATCAGAACGCGGTAGTTGCAGCGGGCAATGTTCTTAAATCTGTCTTTGCACCGGTTGGTCCAGAAATTAAAGGGATCCTCCTGGGAGCTAATGGTACTCATACCTTCAATGGTGTCACCATTACCCGGGGCGGCACTCCAGCAGCCGTCATTTTGACAGTGGTTGTAGACAGTACTGTTGATGGTACGACCCTCGATGGCACCTTCACGGTGGCCTTAGAGGGATTCGGAGAATCAGCGAATGGCACGTACATCGACACGGTCGATATAAGCATTCAATCTTTCAGGGTTAGTAGCAGCGGCGTAACTGCCACTCTGACGGGGTCAGCGGAGCTACGGTCGGTAGATTTTCAATCATCTCCGTTCGTTCTGGGTGCCGAATATCCACTCAGCGTGAACAACATCCAGTTCAATCTGGAAGCGGTCAGTAACGATGTAACTGTCCAGGGTAATGTCCGTGGATCCGCGCAGGGCATAACGGTATCTGGAACCACAACCATTTCCGTGGAAAATCCCGATGTTACCGTTGGCGTCAGCGTGTATTCCGATGGTGAAGAACCGGGCAGCAGCTCAAGCTCTTCTGGTTCAACCAGCAGTACTTCCAGTACCAGCAGTACATCGTCCACGAGCTCCTCCAGTTCAAGCAGCAGCACCAGCAGTTCCAGCGGTGCTGCCTATGACCATGCCGTCACGCTGGAATCCAGCATGTCCTTGTCGGGGACCTGGCAGCAGATCGCCAATCAGGTTCTGGCGGAAATCGGAGAAGCCCAATACAACACCGTGGCAAATGAAGTTAATGCGTCGGCATATGACCAGGCTGCCGCAACCAGTCTGGCGAGGAGTATTGCAGCCGCGTTCAACAACGTAGGTCCCGGCATAGAAGATGTAATAGCCGGCGCGAACGGTACTTACACCTTTGGCCCCATTACCATTACCCGCAGCGGTACACCCGCAGCCGCGAACCTTGCTGTTTCGGTCAGCAGTAATTCGGGCGGCGTATCGGTTGCCGGGCAGATGACGGTGAACCTCAGCGGGTTTGGAGAGACGGAAAATGGTTTCTACATTGAGGCAGCCGATGTAAATCTGCAGTCATTTGCCGCCAGTAGTGCTGACGTGAACCTGACTGTATCGGGGTCTGCTTCATTCAGTCAGATTGATCTTCAGCCCAACCCGCTTGCAATCGGTCAGGATTTTCCACTGGGTATTTCCAGTATTCACGTCACTGCCGAGAGCACCAGCAACGGTGTGACCATTTCTGGCCTGGTGAGCGGTTCCGTCGAAGAGATTACCGTCTCCGGCAAAACCAACATTAATGTGGGCAACCCCAACATAACAGTCGCGGCAACCGTCGACTGATCAAGGGAACTGCATTAACGCAAAAAGGGGCTTCGGCCCCTTTTTTTATGGGTCGGACCATGTCAGATAATTGCGACCCAGTCTGTACATTTCCCCACCGAAACCCGCTACACTAGCCCCGCATAAGTCTTGATAGCAGAAGCTGAAAACCGTTCGCTCTGCTACTGCGATAACAATAAACCTGCTCCACGAGAGGTTCTGATGTGACTCGAACTCACCTGTGTGCGGCGCTCCTGAGCTTTACTGTAATCCTCGGCGGCTGTAAAGACTCCTCCTATGATCAGGGCGGAGCGGTAACCTATGGCGTCATCGATCGCTCGGCGATCTCTTCCGGCAAACCCGGCCCTTACGATAGTCTGCTGGTGGCAGGGCGCGTGGGTGAGTCCACGACCAGTGGCGCTGAAGTGCGTATTTACCCGTTCACAGGCGGCGTGCCTGATTTTGAATCCCCCCTGGCCATGGCCACAACTGACAGCTCGGGCGAGTATTCTTTTACCCTCAATGGCAATGTATACGATTCACCGGTCATTATCCGGGCGGACATTATTGCCGGGCAAACCCGTGAACGCTGTGCCGTGGTAGAGGGTTGCGGTGAGCAGCTGCCCTTCGGCAGCGAAATGCCCGCTGTTGAAAGCAGCGTGCTTTCCGTGGCGGTGCCCCAGGTACGGGCGGACGGTCGTTATAACCTGACGCTGCTGTCGGAGCTCGCCGCAGAAATGGCCCAGTCCACCTACGCATCAGGTGATGAGGCCGCGGACACCGCGATCAAGATCACCGATGCCAACACCGCCGTTGCCAGCCGGTTCGGAATTATCGGCGCGCTGGCCGAGTACCCCCTTGTCGATGTTGCTTCTTCTGCTGAACTGAAAACAGCCGATGCCGCCGCGGTGCGCTATTCCGCCATGGGCCACGCCATTGTGTCGGCCATGAAGCAGCAGCTGCCCGGTTACGACCGAAGCGCTTTGGTAGAAGCGTTCAAATCTCAATATGTTTACTCCGGTGTCGCGGACGCCAGTGAGGCCGAAAACGAAATTTCTCTTGCACTGGTTTATGACGAGCTGGTGGAACTGATCGGCGCGCACAAGGCAAGGTTGGTCCAGCTTTCAGGTTTGTTCACTGAACTGCAGGCAACCCAGGCGCTGCTGCACAATACGGGTTCCACAGAGCTTGAAATCGGGACCCCGAGTTCATCCAACGAGCTGCAACCGCTGATGCGCGCCAAAGGTTTTGTGCAGGATGTCCGCCAGATAGCGGCATCACTGAACATGAAGAAGCTGGCATCGTTCAACGATCTGTCAAGTTTTGTCAGTGGAGATGCGTCCGAAGCGCTGAAAGCCTTCGGTGTTGAGATCGACGCAGCAGAGCTCTTCACCAGTGATGAATCAAAGCAGATCCTTGACGTGCTGGAGAAGTCCCTGCCTGCGATGATGGAACTGCTTGGTGCAACTTACCTGGAAGATTCAGTTCCCGAAGAAATTGACGGCATCCGCCTCAGCTACTCGGAGCAGGACAAGATCAAGCGCATCAGGCTCATCGATCAATCTATTGAAGGTTGCACGGGTGAAGGGGTGTGCGCGCCGGTCCGGGCGAACTTGACGGCGAATGTCACGATTGGTGGTATTGGCGGTATTCCCGGTGTGAAATCCTACGCGGTGCGAAACGCAACCGTGGAGCTTACCGGTCGGCTTTTCACTGGTTCAACGACCTTGCGATTCGAAAGCGATAAGCAGGAAATCCGGGCCCACAAACTTAATGTCGCCATGGGTGAGCAAAAGGGAGAGCAGTCCGAAGGCAAAGACCTGGATCTGGAGCTGATCGATTTCCGGCTGCGTCTGCCTATCAGCCTCACCAAGGCGGCTTCCGGCGGTTCATATCAAGTGTCGGCCGTTCTCATTGCAGACGTGGCAGACGGGGATATGACCTACATCAAAAACATTATGAAAACGCCTGCCAGTGACGGTGTGTTTGGCAAGGCGACAGAAACCCGGATTAAATTCAACAAGCTCGCTTCCGGGGATCGGTTGGGATTCGCCGGTCGCATCGACACGCCCTCCGGCGAAGACTTTCAGGCCTCAATTAACGTCCGCAAAGATGAGTATCCTTACCCGGGCAACGCAGAGTACGTGAGCATCACCGCAGCCCAGTGCCAGGTTGACGCGCCGGAAAACTGCCAGGAAGTTTCCGACGAGTCGCGGATGGACGGTGAGACCGAACACCTGTTTCTCGGGATTAACGCCACGGCGGTTTACAAGGCGAGCTTGAAGGGCGTCGTCGATCCGGTGAATATGGCGATATCTGTATCGCGCCGCACCCATGAGCGCAATGCTATTGACGAGATGAGGGTCAGGTACCCCGGCCATGCATTTTCGCT
>CAZXLJ010000150.1:0-6522 GCA_964641175.1 uncultured Cellvibrionaceae bacterium | reverse complement strand
CCCGGAAAGAATTGGGGCGCGATTCAGTGTCCACGGCGCTACTGTACGGCCGGGTGCTTGAATTCGTTGATATGAGCGAGGAGGAATTTCTGGAAGTTCTGGGCCGGGTGGTCACGCAATAAAAAAGGCGAGCTCTTGCGAAGCTCGCCTTTTGATATTCGATTCTTCGAGGCCTTATGCGGCGACGATATTCTCGGCTTGCGGACCTTTCTGACCTTGGGTCACGGTGAAAGTCACTTGCTGACCTTCAACCAGAGTTTTGAAGCCTGAACCGCTGATGGCGCTGAAATGTGCGAACACATCTGGGCCGCCGCTGCGCTCGATGAAGCCAAAACCTTTAGATTCATTGAACCACTTGACGGTACCGGTAACTGTATTAGACATAATCGTAATCCTGTAAAAATTTGTTTTCAGCTGGTGAAAGCTGAGTTTGTGCTAGAAAAACAGAAGGAGCTAATTCTTGAAAATTAGTCGCTAACGTCGAAACCAATCTAAAAACTACAGGACGAGAATTACGAGTAATGCAGCGAAATGGAGTTGGTCAATCAGATCTTCTTCAAGCTGAGGGCCACGGTATAGAGATGCCGGAGAGAAGTCAAGCAAGTATTTTTAGACAGGAGTCTCAACGCATCGGGAACGAGGTCGCAAAATGCCCGGACCTCGCCGATACCGGCACTTGGGTCATCGTCTGGGAGGCAACCGGCAGGGAGTGAAAAACCTGCCCGGCCGGCGCGGGGCGAAACTTCGGGTGTGTGCTAATCTGTTGATATGGACGTCAACGAAATTCCCGCCACGCCCACTCCTCCCACGGAGCCGGCAACATCGGCCGGGGACCGGCAGCCAGAAGCACCGGTTTCCCCGCCGGTCCGTGCGTCCCTTATCAAGCTCAGCTATGACGAAACCTCCCGTCAGGTCGAAGCGGTTTTGATTCCTTCCCCCGAGGCCAGATCGTGGAACGTCCACAGGTTGCGCGCATTATTGCGCGATGAGGGGTTGGGTGAACTGTACGCGACCGATGCCGCGCTGGAAGCCGTCGTGCAGCGAGCGAATCACGCCGAAGCAGGGGCTTATGTAATTGCGGAGCGCCGTGATGCTGCCTCTGTCTGGCAGATCAGCGACGACAAGCGGGTGGTTTATCTCACGTTGCACCCGGCCTGGGGAGGTGCCATGGTGACCCGGGAGCAGCTGCTGCAGGAGTTGGCCGATCTCAATGTCCCGCAAAGCTGCTGGCTGCAACCGAAGCTAGATGAGGCGCTGGAGAAGGCTCTGGCCGATCGCAAGGTCGTGGCGAAGGCGATATTGCCTGAGCCCGGAACCGACAGCAGCTTCGAATCCCTCATCAAATCGGTACTCACGGTTGACTTGCAGGAAGATGAAACCGGCAAGGTGGATATGCATCAGTTACATGATTTCGTGGTCGTGGAAATCGGGGCGCCGCTGATGCGAAGGGTTCCACCCACACCCGGCAAGGCGGGCATCAATGTCGTCGGCGAGCTGCTGCCGGCAGTGGCTGGAAAGGAACTGTTTTTCGACAAGGACTGCACCGGTGCGGAACCCGACCCGGACGACCCGAATGTATTGCGTGCGGCCATCAAGGGGCACCCAGTGATCCTGCGGCAAGGCGTGCGCGTCGACCCGGCGCTGCGGGTGAAGAACGTAGACCTTTCGACCGGGAATATTGCATTCGACGGCTCTGTGGAAGTGCAGGGCAACGTCACCAGCGGCTTTTCCGTGCGCGCGACCGGTGATGTCGTGGTGCGGGGCATGGTAGAGAAGGCCGTGGTTATTGCCGGCAAGGATCTGTTTATCAACGGCGGCGTGCTGGGAGAGAATCGCGGCTGGCAGGCGGATGGCCAGATGAACCTGGCGACGCGTCTGCGTGCCGGTCAGAATTTCAGTGCCAAGTACATTAACCTCGCCAAAGTAACTGCCGGCGTGGATCTGATGGTGCGCGAGTACGCGCTGCAGTCCCAGTTGGCTGCTGGAAGAGATCTGCGGCTGGGTCAGCCCACCGGTAAAGGCACGCTGATCGGCGGGTTTTCGAAAGCGGGGCGCATGGTCGTAGCCAATGTTCTCGGGAGTGAGGCCAGTGTGGTCGGCGAGGTGGTCGTCGGTCGTCTGCCGAGCAAGCGCAAACTGCGGGCATCATTGCGGGAAGAAATGGCGGCCTGCGACGCCAACATGAAAAAACTCAATGAAGCGCTGCGCGCGTTGATTCAAGGGGCCCACACGCCGGCATCGGAAGAAAAGGTCAATCGCATCCGGCGGGCGCAGCGAGTTCTGCAAAAGCGCCATGCCCGTCTGAAATCTCTTGAGGAGCGTATTTCAGCGCGCCTGGAAGTGGCCAGTGAAGCGAGGGTGGAAGTGAAACGAAGGATTCACGCCAACGTCAGTATCTGTATTGATGGGGTCGGCTGGATTTGTCACGGTGAGCATGGACCGGGGCGCCTGATGCGGATGGGAAGCGAAATTGTAAACCGTCTTTAAAAATCGTCGGAATGCAGATGAGCAGGTCGCGGTACCTGTTCAAAACGTTTGCCGAAGCCTCTCGACTTGGCATCGTCTTCCCCCTATAGTAGCCGCCCTTTTGTCTGTCCATTTTTTGATCTGACCCGCCAGGATACCGTTTTGATTACCGCCGCTAATATCACGATGCAGTTCGGCGCCAAGCCGTTGTTTGAAAACATCTCCGTCAAGTTTGGTGACGGCAATCGCTATGGACTGATCGGGGCCAATGGCTGCGGCAAGTCCACCTTCATGAAAATCCTCGACGGCAGTCTTACACCCACTGCCGGGAATGTTTCAGTGGCGCCGAACATGCGCATCGGCAAATTGCATCAGGATCAGTTCGCTTTTGAACAGTATTCGGTGATCGACACGGTGATCATGGGCCATAAGGAATTGTGGGAGCTCAAGCAGGAACGTGACCGTATCTACGGTCTGGCCGAGATGACGGAAGAAGAGGGCATGCTGGTGGCCGACATCGAAGTGCGCTTTGCCGAAATGGACGGATACAGCGCCGAAGCGCGGGCCGGCGACATCCTGCTCGGTGCGGGCATCCCGCAGACGCTGTTATACGGGCCGATGAGCGAAGTAGCGCCCGGTCTGAAGTTGCGGGTACTGCTGGCTCAGGCATTGTTTGCCGATCCCGACATCCTGTTGCTGGACGAGCCCACCAACAACCTGGACATCCACACCATCCGCTGGCTGGAAAAGCTGCTCGATGAGCGCGACAGCACCATGGTGATCATTTCCCACGACCGACATTTCCTGAATGCAGTCTGCACCCATATGGCGGATATTGACTTCGGTGAACTGCGGGTCTATCCGGGCAACTATGATGACTTCATGCTGGCCTCCACGCAGGCGCGGGAGCGGTTGATGTCCGAAAACGCAAAAAAGAAAGCGGAGCTTGCCGACCTGCAACAGTTCGTCAGCCGTTTCTCTGCCAATGCATCCAAAGCCAAACAAGCCACGTCGCGTGCCCGTCGGATGGAAAAAATCCAGCTTGAGGAAGTGAAACCCTCGAGTCGGGTCAGCCCGTACATTCGCTTCAAGCAGGAGAAAAAGCTGCACCGCCAGGCGGTGATTCTGGAAAATCTGGCCCACGGCTTTGATGGCGAGCCCCTGTTTCGCGGCGGCAACCTGATTCTGGAGGCGGGAAGCCGGTTGGCCATCATCGGTGAAAACGGCGCAGGCAAGACCACCTTGCTGCGTTGCCTCGTCAATGAAATTCCCGCAAATCGCGGCAGGATCCAGTGGGCGGAAAGCGCCAATATTGGTTACTTCCCCCAGGACAGCAGCGCCGATTTTGAAAACGAGCTGACAGTATTCGAGTGGATGGGCCAGTGGCGCAAACCCAGGCACGATGATCAGATAGTCCGTGCCACGCTGGGGCGGTTGCTGTTCTCTGCCGACGATTTCAAGAAAAAAGCCGCTAACTGCTCCGGTGGTGAAAAGCACCGGTTGCTATTCGGCAAACTGATGCTGATGGACAGCAATGTGTTGATTATGGATGAACCGACCAACCATCTGGATGTCGAGGCGATTGAGGCACTGAACCTTGCGCTTGAGCATTACGAAGGCACGCTGATATTCGTCAGCCACGACCGGGAGTTTGTGTCGTCACTGGCGACGCGGATCATCGAAATCAAAAATAGGGAGCTGGTGGATTTCCAGGGGACTTACGATGAATACCTCGCGAGTCAGGATGCCGCCGGTGCAACACTGTTTTCTGTCTGAAACTGGTTCCGTGGGTGCCAGTCCGGAAACCTCTGGTAGACCTTAATCTGAAAGCGAGCTGACGTCGTCCAGAAAAGGCCGGGCGTCAACGGGGATATCGACCAGAAAGGTGGTGCCGCGATGGGCGCCGCTATCCACGCAGACACTGCCTCCATGGCTTTCAGCGATGGTTCGTACATAAGGCAATCCTATTCCCCAACCTTTCTGGCGGCTCTCATGAATCGCGCTTGGCGAACTCGCGCGGTGATATAGCTCGAAGATAGCGTCTTGTTCATGGGGGGGAATAGTCGGACCTTCATTGTGAACACTCAGCAGGAGCCGCTCGTTCGAGGTGTCCAGCTTGATTCGAACCGGTGTATTCGGCGCCCCGTACTTGACGGCATTGGTAACCAGATTTTCGAGCGCTCGGGCGATGGCGCTGCGGCCCCACCACCCGCGGATCGAGTGGCCCTCGAGCTGCAGATTGCAGGCGCCGGTATCCGCCACCCTCGCACATACTTCCTGTAACACGTCCAGCATGTCGAATTCGACGAGTTCCATTTTCGACCGATGCGCCGAGTGAAATACTGCGGTATCCAGCAGTTCTGTGATCATGACGTCAATGCGCTTCGAGTGATCGAGAATTTTGGTTGCGTGATTACGAATCCTGACCGGATCGTTCGCACGCAGAATGGCCTCGGCTGTCATGGAGACGGCGCTCAACGGTCCCCGGAGATCATGTGCGAGGGCGGTAAAGAATTTTTCATGCAGTTCTGCATGGACGCCAACAAATGCGTTGACCGATTTGACGATGGCTTCGTCAATCGAGGTGTTGATCACGGAAGTTTCGTCGTGCGTCAACGCAAGCTCGCTCGCGCGGAGCGTGTCGAAAACGACCTGGCGGAATATCTGGTATTCGCAAACGAGTGCCTGATGATCGTACATGGTCAGGCGGGCGCGTTCGCTGCCATGCTGACCAGGGACAGAGTTGCCATCACTACCATGTGCTCGGGGGTAGGACGCAGTGACGGCCTGAGCGATGTTGTCGTAGAAGGTCGGGAAAGTATCAATAAGAACAGGATGGCGCAGGCCGGCGGCCGCGTGGAGCGAGACGCGAACCCGTTTTTCCCACTCATCGAATACCGCGTCGCGCAGTTCCAGCATTTTTTTCGATGTGGGCGACAGCATCGGGCTGCCCTGATCCTGATCGCTCGCAAAGGTCATCTGTAGCCCTCTTTTTACAGTCCGGTCTGATGGCATGCGTTTGCCGAATGGCCGGAAGAGTTGACACCACTACGTGGGAAAAGCGGCGTTTCGCCGCGACGGTTGAAGGCTCCCGTCAGGGGAAAAACTGCCATTTCACTCCAGTTTTAACACCGCGCGCACTTCTGTATCATGCCGTCCGGTGCACCCGGCTGACATCGTCTCAGGACTCAAGCAAAATGACCATCGGACCAATCCAGGTATCTTTATGAAAACACCCCCGCGGCTGCAGTCTTTGCTTGAGGAAGGCCTCATCGACGAGGTAATCACACGGCTGATGAGCGGTAAAGAAGCCGATGTTTATGTAGTACGTAGTCAGGGTGAAGTCCGATGCGCCAAAGTCTATAAAGACGCGGCCGCCCGCAGTTTCAAAAAGGCCGCCCAATACAACGAGGGCCGCAAGTCCCGCAACAGCCGCCGTGCCCGCGCCATGGAAAAGAGTTCAAGGTATGGGAAAGAGGAGCGCGAAAGCAGCTGGCAGAATGCCGAAGTGGATGCACTGTTCAAGCTCGCTGCCGCCGACATCCGCGTACCGCGCCCGATCGTCTGCGTGGACGGCGTCCTGCTGATGGAATTGATCGTAGACAGCGAGGGAGATGTGGCGCCGAGGCTCGGTGATGTCGTGATGCCGCCGGAGCAGGCCATTGAAGATCACGCGATCATGATGGATACCATCGCGCGCATGCTTTGTGTCGGCATCATCCACGGCGATTTGTCCGAGTTCAATATCCTGGTCAACGAAACCGGACCTATCGTAATTGACCTGCCCCAGGCCATTAACGCTTCCGCCAATAACAGCGCCAAAGCGTTTCTGATGCGCGATGTTATTAACGTCACGCGCTACTACGGCCAGTTTGCGCCGGAATTACTTGCCACCAGGTACGCGGAAGAAATCTGGACGCTCTATGAGGCGGGTGACCTCTACGAAGGTATTCCCCTGACAGGCCATTGCGAGGTTGATAACGAACTCGCCGATGTAGATGCGGTTCTGGAGGAAATCAAAGCCGTGCTCGCTGAAAAGGAAGAATCGGAGCGGGA
>CAZXLJ010000149.1:0-6864 GCA_964641175.1 uncultured Cellvibrionaceae bacterium | reverse complement strand
CTCGGCGCAGTCTCTAGTAAGTCGTTTTCTAGCAGTTCCCGTCCAGTAGCAATCGTCGAACATCATTTCTCAGCAGCACAGCCTGTTTCAGGCACTTTGATTATTTTTATTTCAGGTACTTTATTTATGTCATCTATCATGACTGGCACTGTCAAATGGTTCAACGAAAGCAAAGGTTTTGGGTTTATTGAGCGTAGCGGTGGCCCCGACGTCTTCGTTCATCATTCGGCAATCAATGGCACTGGTTTCAAAACTCTTGCCGAAGGCCAGCAAGTACAGTTCGTCGTAACCAACGGCGCCAAAGGTCCTCAGGCTGAGAACGTGACAGCGGTTTAATCCCGACTGAATCCAGAAACGCCGCTATTGCGGCGTTTTTTTTGCCCGTCAAAAACCCCCGCATGACACTAAATAGCCGTGCCGCAATGAATTTGTCCGGCTCGAGCCGGGAACACTAGCCGTGCCGCACGGAACAGCGTCATCTCGGACTGGGTCTTCTCCGCTAGTGGAAGTATTTAAATCACCGACCACACGCCGGTTGCCGCCGCATAGCCGAATATGAGTGTGTTTGTAACCGCATGGGCCACAATTGCGTCGCTGATCGAACTGCTGCGCAGCCGCACCACCGCATACACAAGTCCCGCCACCGTTCCGGCAAGCCAGGCTCCATGAAGCGCGCCGAATGCTACAGAAGAAACTGCTACCCCAACGAGCGAAAACGGCAACGTGCCTCTAAGCCGGACTTCCGTACCCGACAAACGGCACAGGATATATCCGCGGAATGCCAGCTCTTCGGCGATAGGAACCGTTATGGTCGTTCCTATGAAGCGAAACACCAGCCAGCCCGCGCTGACCCACACCGGCACTGTGGCAAGAGTTTCACTAAAGGCCGTGTCGGCCTCCTGATCAGTACCGAGCATAAGGATCCAGATCAGAGCCATCGCGACACCAGCTATAAAGGGAAGGGCGGACCAGCGGTACGGAAGCAGTGGCAGCGCAGCCCAGTACAGTTTCAAAGCGACCATTACCGCGACAACCCGAAGCGGATAAAGCCAGTCGAAGCCGCCGGAAAACGCCATAGTCAACAAGGTCATTCCCAATAAAGCCAGCATCGGAATCAGGCTCGGAATGGCGGCGTGATCGACCGCTGCGGGCGTGCGTTCTTGCGAAAGCGCCTCGGCCACGACCGGGCGTCTTACTTTCATAAAAAACTGACTATCGCTCGCAAGCCAGAGAATTACCAGCGAGGTAAATATGAAAGTGAGCCAGCCCGCTTGCGAATGGAAACCACCAACGGCTACGTCCGGACTCCAATGGTGCCCAATCAGTATCAATACCGTGATCCGTACGATATTGAGCAGCCAGATGCTCACGGCGCCAATGGGAAAGAGCAGGAATGCCCGAGGAAAACGCAGGTTGCTCCGACTGATCCAGAGATAAAGCGCGGTGAAGGCAGTGACCAGACCTACACCTTCATAGCCTGAGCAGGCGGGTGCGATGTTGACGATAAATTCCCCGAGACCCAGTAACTTTTCATCCGAATTGACATACACAAAATCTGGATAAAGGGTACGGAGGAAGACTGCAGACAGGATAAAGGTCAATTCGCTCATGGGCCCCCAGAACTGGCGGGTGAACATGGCAAGCGCCCAGATCGACAGGGAAATGGCGAATGCAGTACCTAATATCCACTTTTGTTGATTAATAGCGCGTATTAACGTCCTGCCAGGCAGAAACAGCAGGGCCCAGGATATTAAAGTGGTTATCAGGCTGAGTAGCCAGAGCGCATACCATCCCGATGCGAGCGATTGTGCAGCGCCCGGATCGGCGTAAATTTTCGCTGTGAGCGCGATAACAGCGGCAAACGCTATCGCGTGAGGTATGCAGCGGCCGACAAATCGTCCAATCTCAAAAATGTCCACCAGTTTACGGGCATAGTCGAGCAATTGTTTATGGATCAACAGCGCTGCAGTGAAGGCGCACAGCACCAGGATCTTTGCGATATCACCAAAATAGCCGAAGACTTTGCGCCATCCACTCATCTCGCCATGCATGATCAGACTGTAAGCGTCGAATAACTGACTCAACACCATGACCTCGAGAACCGGAAGGCAGATGCCCAGCAGCAAAAGGGACGGTTTGAGATGGCGTTTCAGTTCGATATTACGGGCATTCATCAATAATCCTTTGCCATGTCTGCTAAAGTCAGAAATCCCGACGAGGGGCTAATCAAGTATAGGGTGATTTGTATGGAAGGCCCCGGGTCCGCCGTGTCGGAAAACAAGTCACCATAAAAAAAGCCCCTGCTAAGAGGGGCTTTCAGGGCAATTCGCTTGCGCTTATTTCTGCAGTCTGCGTCGCTCGCGTCGGATAGCCAGCACGCCACCTACGAAGGCAAGTGCCAGACCCGCGCCGGCTGCATCAATTTCTGGTACCGATTTGACCGGTGTAACAGGTGTCGGTGTGGGCTTGGTCGGTTTAACCGGCGTCGGCTTGGTGGGTTTGGTCGGTTTGGTAGGCTTCACTTTGTGATCACACAGGAATGAGAAAATGAGATGGATTTTGTTAAAACCCGTGTGCTTGTGATGGCTGCCAAATGTTGCGTAGCTCGGCGCAGCGGCTGTGGCCAGTGCCAACGCCATGGTCAAACCCAGTACTACCTTCTTCATAATGCCTCCTTCGGCTTTCACTACTTTTTATTGTTGTCCAAGGGTTCAGAGTCTCAGACGGGGCTGGTAGCCCTTGACGCCATAAGAGCAAATCTGGTGCCACTTTCCGGGATTCTTTGTATTTCATGGAGTTAGAGAATTCTTAATACTTAAGGACTGTAATAGGTGTTAAAAATTCCGAATCGCTTATACCAGCACCGTTTTTAGAACCCTTCACCTGATGGGAAATAGTCCCGGAAAACTCGATGTGGTATTAATTTACTCTCCAGCGACCACACGCCCCGTCTTTGTAATCCTGTGGACCCTTGTGAGAAGTATCTCGGAAACGTCGATTCCGAACCGTGACATGGCATGTTCTTTTCGACGTGAAAGCTTGAAGTCTAAGAAAAGTGTGAGGCGTGTCGCAAGAATTATATTTGCTATAGTGTAATGGCGCCGACGCAGCTTTACCTGGTACGTAGCATTTGGAACTGGATGGTTTCGCACAAGGAGATTCACTCTACCCGACGAGACATTTATGACTATGGGTCCAGCTCGAATACTGCTGATCGAGGAAAATTTGGAGACGATTGACACCATACGCAGTGTCACTCGGGACAAAATCCAGAGTCTCTTAACCGTTGTGGACGGTTTTTCCTCCCTCGGTGCCCTGCACGATGTCGATCCCGATCTCATTATACTGAGCCTGAATTTACCGGAAGGCGCCGGACTGAAAATCTGGGACCGCCTGAAGTCCGGCCACAATCTGAGTCAGTATCCGGTAATGCTGGTGGCCTGGGACATGAGCCAGTTGACCCCTGCGCAGCATCAGCTCGCGGATGACCTGCTTATTACGCCAGTGAGTGAAACCGAGGCGGAGTTCCGGATACGACGCACTTTGGACAAGCTGAGCCTGGTGCGGCAGCTCGATCACTGGCAAGTGAAATTTGAGCGAGCCATCGATGAAAAGACTCTGGCACTGACGGTAGATAACCAGCGGTTGAATGATGAGGTACAGGAACGCCGCTATATGCAGGAGCGCCTGCAGTTCCTGGCAGATCATGATCCAGTGACGCGCCTTTATAATCGAGCAGCACTGGAGAATGAAGTTACCACGGTAATTGCACGAGTCCAACTGCAGCGCACGCGGGCGGCCTTTGTTTCCATCGAAATCGAGCAGCTGGGGTTGATCAACGGTAGTTGCGGGTGTGCAGCGGGCGATGAGTTATTGCGTCAGCTTGGGCGGGTGTTTGCGGATATTGTAACCAACCGTACTTATCTTGCGCGAGTCGGCGGCGCGAAGTTTGGGTTGCTGTGTCTCGAAACGACGCTGGAAGGTGCCCAGAAATCCGCCCAGTATGTTCAGCAGATGATCAATGATTTTGTTTTTAGTCACGATGATAAAACCTTTTCACTGACTGCGACCCTGGCCGTGGTGGAAATGGATGAAGGCATCCATTCCTTCGACCAACTGCTGCTCGTCGCAGATGAACTTATTTTTCAGGCCCGGAGCGAAGGCGACAACAATATCAAGGTATACACGGAGCCCTCGCCCGACGTTGCAGAGGCGCGTCGTAATATTATTGACTGGGAAAGCCGACTGATTACAGCGCTGCGCAAAAACCAGTTCAGAATCTGGTTCCAGCGCATTCAGCGGTTAACCGTTAATCACTATAAGAAAGACGTTGTTTATGATGACGCTAATAGCAGGGATGTGAAAATTGAAGTACTCGTGCGGCTATATGACAAAGAAAGCGACACTTTAATTCATCCCAGGCAATTTCTACCCGTCGCCACGCGCCTTAATCTGGTTTCCAGAATCGATCGCTGGATGGTTACCGAAGTCATGAAGTTCCTGGCGGATAATCCGTCATTGATCGATGTGCTTCACCGCGTATCTATCAACCTGGCGGCGGTATCAATGCGCGATATCGGGTTTGCCGAATACATCGTCGAGCTGGTCAAAATCAACCGGCTGCCGCCGGGGCTGCTGTGTTTTGAAATTACGGAATCCGAAGCTATTGATCTGGATTCCGCCCGGGCGTTCATGAATGTACTGAGCGAGCTGGGCTGCAATCTCGCGCTCGATGATTTTGGTAGCGGTTTCTCGTCCTTTAGATATTTGCAGGAATTGCCCTTTAATATTGTGAAGATCGAAGGAGATTTCATTAAGCAGCTGGATCGAAACCCGTCATATCTGGCGCTTGTAAAATCCATCACTGAAGTGGCTCACCAGTTAAATAAAGAGGTGATTGCGGAATTTGTTGAAAGTGAAGCAATCGAACGGGAGCTCGCCAAGCTGGGAATCGAGTGGGGGCAGGGCTATTTTTGTCACCGTCCAGAAGCCTTGACGCACGAAGCACTGCATCGCTCTCAGCGTTAGCGGCTGCCAACGCTGCTCAGAATGGAAACGTAACGGGATGCAACTGATCTTCTGCTTTTACATTAATCCATCGAATTGTTGCATTGTGTCCCTCAACGGGCGTCGATTGATTTCATGAACGAGATTTAAAAGCCGATGTCTGGCCTGGCGGTAGCCGGTCTGGTCAGTGGGATGATACTGGTAAGCGGCGCGGTTATAGCGAAAATCCCAGTTGAAATTCTGGAGTCCGGGGAATCGGCTTTTTTTCGCCTCGTAAAGCGTCGCGAAGCGCGTGCCGGGAATTGCCTTGAAAAGGGAGAGGCGAATCCGGTCGAAGTGATCGCGGTGCCGCTCGAGAAAATCGACGGACAGCAGAACGTCATCCGCAGTCTCACCTGGGTATCCGAGCATCATGCTGGCGCGTAACGATAACCCCGCTTCAGCGGCATCTCGCACGAAAGCCTCGTTGCGTTCCATACTAGTTCCTTTTGCCATCAGCGTATTAAGCCGTTGGCTGCCGGTTTCCAGGCCAAAGCTGATGCGGGTCAGACCCGATTTATGTGCGCGAATTAGTTCGTCGCGCGTGAGGCCATTTTCCTGCTTGGCATCGACGTGAACGGTTGCGATCCATTTACCCCCGGGCACCGCGGTCTGAAACGAGTCGATCAGGGCACGCCACACCTGAAGGTCGGAGTTCAGTTTCAGATCCAGAAATATAAAATCCCGCGTCCCATGCCGCCGCGACAGCTCGGATAACTCATTCAAAATGACGGCAGGCGACCTGGAACGAAATCCGCGGCCGTTGGCAGTTACGACATCGCTGCAGAAAGTGCAAACGCCCCAGCCGCATCCGCGCCCGGTCATGACAGGTATTATTTTGTGGGGATAGGCCTCCCATGGGAAATCAGAGTAGTCAGGGATAGGCAGGCGATCCAGATCGTGCAGCGGCGGAGCGGGCTGTGCGCTTGCTTCTTCCTTCAAAAATACGCCGGGAAAGCCGCGCAGGTCTCGCTTTTCAATGACGGCGTCAATGACGTCTGTCACCACCAGATCACACTCACCTCCGAAAATGACCGAAACACCCGGCAATTTAATCCAGTCTTCGCTCACGGTCGGCTGGTTGAAGGCGGGGCCTCCCAGAACCAGCGGAATGTTACGAGCGGCCGCCAATTTACCGACAAATTCAACAGAATCCCGATGATTCAAATAAGCCGATAGCAGAATGACGTCCACCTCGTTCCGGGCAAGATAATCGACAATCGCTCCGCGCGTGGCTTTATGAGGACGGGAAGCCTGGCTGGCGGCAAATTTTCGCATGGTTTCATGCAGCGGCAACACCAGTGGATGGGTCGAGAAATAGAGGCGACGTTTTGCATGCTCAAGGCGAGTTTCACGCCGTTCCCGTTCAAAGGCGGGGGCGCCGGCAGATAGCGGCGACAGCACGGTCACCTGATAGCCTGCCTGGCGCAATGGCTGTGTGATATAACCGATCGCCAGGGTGGGGTAGCGCGCAAAGTTGTTGAGATCGACAATCAGCGCCCTGCGGGATTTGGCACTTTTCGAGGAGGCGGTGACATCAGGCTCCTGAATGGTGGGAATCAGCATCGAAGTTCCTCATAAAGTCGCACTGCTCCACGCCGGCGGCAATGCAACTGTTTCATCCGGGCAACCGGGGGTTATATAATGCCGCCTAATTAACGGCGCGGTAGTTATTCAAATTAGTTAGCATTTCGCCCCTGCCTCGCCTCCTAAAGTTTTTAATTTCTCATCCGGTCTCAAGTCAGTGTTCCTGATACGCATCACCTAGGGAACCTCTGATTAAGTCCGGACAGCGTCTGCGCGAGCCAGGACGTTCAG
>CAZXLJ010000148.1:0-6903 GCA_964641175.1 uncultured Cellvibrionaceae bacterium | reverse complement strand
CCGGAACGGGTTTCCATGCCCGATTTCGACGTCGACTTCTGTATGGACAACCGCGACCGGGTAATCGGCTATGTTGCCGACAATTACGGCCGGGAAGCGGTGTCGCAGATAATTACCTTCGGTACCATGGCGGCGAAAGCGGTGGTGCGTGACGTGGCGCGAGTTCAGGGGAAATCCTATGGACTCGCCGACAAGCTCTCCAAAATGATTCCGCCGGACCCGGGCATGACCCTGGACAAGGCCTTCGAACAGGAAGAAACCCTGCGGGAATTTCTGGCCATGGACGCGGATGCCCAGGAAATCTGGGATATGGCCAAGCAGCTCGAAGGCGTGACCCGCAACGTCGGCAAGCACGCGGGCGGCGTGGTGATAGCGCCAACGCGTCTGACCGATTTCGCGCCGCTGTACTGCGATGAGACCGGCGCCGGCCTGGTGACCCAGTTCGACAAGAATGACGTTGAGGATGCCGGGCTGGTCAAGTTCGACTTTCTCGGTTTGCGGACGCTCACCATCATTGACTGGGCCAAGGTAATGATTGACCGCCGGCTGCTCGCCGCCGGTGAACCCCCGCTGGACATTGCTGCTTTGCCGCTGGATGACGACAAGACTTTCCAGCTGCTCAAACGCGCCGAGACCACGGCGGTGTTTCAGCTGGAATCCCGGGGCATGAAGGATCTGATCAAGCGCCTGCAGCCGGATAACCTCGAAGACATGATCGCGCTGGTGGCACTGTTCCGTCCCGGTCCGTTGCAGTCGGGCATGGTCGATGACTTTATCAATCGCAAACACGGCCGCGCCCAGGTTGCTTATCCGGATGCCCGCTATCAGCATCCGTCGCTAAAACCGATTCTGGAACCGACTTACGGCGTTATTGTTTACCAGGAACAGGTCATGCAGATCGCCCAGGTCCTCGCCGGATATACACTCGGCGGTGCGGACCTGTTGCGACGCGCCATGGGCAAGAAAAAGCCCGAAGAAATGGCCAAGCAGCGCGAGATCTTTCAAAGCGGCGCCGCCGCGCAGGGCATAGACCCGGAGCTGGCCATCAAGATCTTTGACCTGGTGGAAAAATTTGCCGGTTACGGCTTCAATAAATCGCACTCGGCTGCCTACGCCCTCGTGTCCTATCAAACGGCGTGGCTGAAGGCGCACTATCCGGCCCAGTTCATGGCGGCGACCATGTCCTCAGACATGGACAAGACCGACAAGGTCGTGACCTTCATCGAAGAAGTGCGCAACATGGGCCTGGAACTGCTGCCACCTGATGTCAATGCGGGTGACTATCAGTTCACGGTAGATGAGCAGAACCGGATTATCTACGGCCTGGGCGCCATCAAGGGGCTGGGAGAAGGCCCCATTGAAAGCATTATCGAGGCGCGCAGGGAAGGCCCTTTCAAAGATCTGTTTGATTTTTGCTGCCGCGTCGACCCGCGCAAGGTGAACAAGCGCGCGCTCGAAGCGCTGGTGCGCAGTGGCGCCATGGACCGGCTGGGGCCGCAGGTAGATGTTGACTTTGATCGAGCGGTGATGTGGTGTGCCCTGGGCGAGGCGGTCAAGACGGCCGAGCAGGCCGCCGCCAATTTCAATGCCGGCATGATGGATCTTTTCGGAAGCGAGACATCCGCAGATACCGGTGAGACCGATGCCTACGAAGATTTCCGCAGGGTGCGTCGCTGGAGCATCAAAGAGCGCCTCAACGGTGAGCGGGAGACCCTCGGGCTTTATCTGACCGGCCACCCCATCGAAGAATATGCCGATGAGCTTCGCCATTTCGTGTCGTTCTCCCTTGCGAACGCCCGGCCGGATAAAAGCCGGCAGACCGTGGCTGGTCTGGTTGTAGCCTTTCGGGTGATGAAAACCAAACGCGGCGATACCATGGCGTTCGTCACTCTGGACGATCGCACCGGTCGGATGGAAGTGGCCGTCTTTGCCGATACCTACAATAAATATCGGGAAAAACTGGTCAAGGACGCCCTGCTGGTCATCGACGGGCATATCAGTCATGACGATTACAGCGGCGGTCTCAAAATGCGTGCCGACGAGGTCAGGGATCTCAACGACGTACGTCAGGAGCGCGTTGCCGGTATTCGCATAGCGTGGCAGCAGGGCGAGGTGGTGCGAGATGGCGCGGGCCAGTTGCGCAGTGCGCTCGCCCCGCATTTGCAAGGTGCCTGTCCGGTGACGGTCGTTTACAGCACCGCAGACGCCTCGGCCGAAGTAAAGCTTGCAGATCAATGGAAAGTAAAACCCAGCGATGAGCTGCTGGTTCATCTGCGCACGCTGTATGGCCAGCAGAACGTGCAGGTGCTCTATCAGACGCGCCAGTAACGTGCTGCAAACCGGAAGTCCTGCACGCGTGCGCACCCGGAGCACTGAAAATCCGGTCAGGGTCCATCCCTGCGCGGCAAGACGCTCTGCAGGCTTTTGCGTAGACAAGAAAGTGTTAAACTGCGCGCACCAGAATATTTCACCTCGTGCAGCGCTGCCTGATACATCGGAGTGTGCACGACGAACACCGGTTTTTATCGTCGCTCCCGACCCGCCGCGGCGTGGTCGCGTGACTTCCACCGCGGGTGGAGCACCTATAACAAGAGACGGTTAACTTGTATCTATGAATTTGAACTATTTAAGTTTTGAACAGGGTATTGCCGAACTTGAAGGCAAAATCGCCGAGCTGCAGCTGGTAAGTCTGGGCAATGAACTCAATATCAGCGAGGAAATTGAACGGCTAAAGGACAAGTCTTCAAAGCTCACCGAAAGCATCTATTCAAATTTGACGCCCTGGCAGATTGTACAAGTTGCCCGTCATCCGCAGCGCCCGTATTCGTCCGATTATATCCGTAGAATCATTGAAGACTGGGATGAGCTGCACGGCGACCGGCATTTTGGCGACGACCGGGCAATTATCGGCGGCGTCGGTCGGCTTGACGGTCGCGCGGTGATGATCATAGGCGAGGAGAAAGGCAGAAGCGTCTCCGAGAAGGTCACTCGCAATTTTGGCATGCCCAAGCCCGAAGGCTACCGCAAGGCGTTGCGCCTGATGGAAATGGCGGAACGATTCAAACTGCCGGTACTGACGTTCATCGATACCCCGGGTGCCTATCCCGGCATCGACAGTGAAGAGCGCGGCATCAGTGAGGCCATTGCGCAGAATCTGGCAGTCATGTCGCGCCTGCGTACTCCCATCATCTGTACGGTTATTGGCGAGGGTTCATCCGGCGGGGCGCTGGCCATCGGCGTCGGTGATCAGCTCAACATGCTTCAATATGCGACGTATTTCGTCATTTCGCCCGAAGGCTGCGCCAACATCATCTGGAAAACTGTGGAAAAGGCTCCCCTTGCCGCTGAAGCCATGGGGGTGACATCCAGCGTGTTGCAGGATCTGGGTATTGTTGATGAAGTAATTCCGGAACCGCTCGGCGGGGCGCATCGAAATATCGAGGCCATGGCCCGCACCCTGCGCGAGAAGCTCATCGGTCAGGTTGATCGTCTGGTGGCGGAAGATCTGGATTCGCTGCTGGAGCGCAGATTCAACCGTTTGATGAGCTATGGCAACGATCGCTGATTCGTGAGACAGACTTCTTCGCGATCATTCGTTTTCCCCGCTAAAAACCGCTGATCCGGTCTCGTCACGGAGCTGCCTTGCGAGAGCGCATGGCAGTTCCGGACGATACTGGGTACACCCCGTCATTCTCCCCTGACCACTCCGTTTATCAAGACGTAGGCTGCATTGGTGTTCTCTTGCGCGTTAACGCCGGACGGCCCGTTTCGTGGCGGAGAACCGCGTTCCTGTTGCTACTCGCCGAGACAGCTGGAGTCTGCAACCCGCTGCTGCCCGCAGCCGGACTCAATTTCATTGCAATCTGATTGCGCGGCATTCCACGCAAATTTCTTCAGCTCCCCGACAAAAATTTCAGATTTACGACCGTTCGTCGGCGTCATCAATATGTCTTGTGCGTGTAAAGGAACTGAAATACTGCTTTCATAATATACGCGCCATCAGAAGATCCGGCAGCTTTGGTTTCCGGCAAGAAATTATTCTCGTGGATGTATAGAAATGATTGATGTGCTGCTTATGAGATCCAGAAGAGTACGCTGGATAAGCGCAACAGTGGCGAGTATTTTTGCCACCAGTGTCACCGCAGGCGATGTGGTTTTTATCGCGGAAAATTTCGAAGAAAAATCCGAAAATATTTCCATTGTCGTCGAGAAAGTTTATCTGGAATTTTCGGACTCGGGACTTGCCCACGTCTCGTTGAGCGATGGAGATCATGTCGCGGTATTGCAGGACATCGACGGTAAGGCAATGGGCGAAATTCCTTTTTCGTTAAGCGGAAATGAAAACACCGAGATCAAGTTTCGATTTCAAGCAGATGAACTCGAATATTCTATAAAGCAAGCTGGGTTTCCGGATGAAGCGTCAGGAAACTTTAATAGCGCAGACTCCGGCATCAGTGAAGAGCTGGTGGTGCTCGGGGTGAGACCTGGCTTACCGGAAACCGCGATGGACCTGGAACGGGATTCGGCTGCCGTGGTGGATGCCATTGGTGCAGCCGAGTTCGCTCGGTTCGGCGACAGTACTGCCGTCGGCGCAGTGCAAAGAGTGACCGGAGTTTCCATAATTGACGGCCAGTTCGCAGTCGTGCGCGGACTCGCGGGGCGCTATATAGCGTCGACTCTTGATGGCGGACTGCTGCCCAGTACTGATTTTCTACGTCGCGATGTGGCGCTCGATTTGTTCCCGGCAAGTATTCTGGGGGAAATACAAATCGCGAAAAGCTATTCGCCTGAACTGCCGGGTGATGCCACCGGTGGAGTCGTCGGTATGCGGACCCGTGATTTGCCGACGGAGCGAGCCGGTGAATTCAGCCTGAGTATCAGCGGTAATTCCGCTGTCATGACAGACGATGTTATTACCTATAAGGGAGGGGATAACGATTTTACCGGTGTCGATGACGGGAGCCGTAACCTGCCCGGCCGAATAAATGATCTGACCGGGTTTGGCCGGCGGGATTTGCCCACGCAATGTCCACCGTCACCGTTAAACATTCCCGGTTGTGTTGACCAGGGTGCTTTGGCAGAGCTCGGAAAATCCTTATCCAGCAACTATGACTTGTACTTCAAGAAAGCGAGTCCGGAAATCGGTGTGGATCTGGCCTTTGGAGACCGGACAGACACGGGTTTTGGTTCATTTGGGTACTATGCCGCAGTCGCGTATGGTCACGAGTGGAGCGTGCGTCGAGACGCTCAGGAACAAGTTTATGCCCGGGAGGGAACCAGCGGGTTCAATCTGAGTGAGTTAAATAATTATGATCGGAGCGTGCGCCAGATAGATACATCAGCTTTTCTGGTTCTCGGTACAGAAGCCGATGGGGGTACAAAATTTACCAGTAAAACCATGCTGCTGCGCAATACAACCGATTTGACCAGGCAGACATCACGGCAGGACCTGACTGAAGCCAAGCTGTTCGAGGAATCACTGCTGCAATGGACCGAGCGGCAGATGCTCGCTCAAAAATTTTCTCTCCAGCATTCTCTCGGATTTTCCGAAGCCCATTGGCTGGAGTGGCATATTGGTCTGGCACAAACCACGCGGGACGAGCCGGATCGGCGCGAGTACGTCTTCGAAAATGGCAACCTTACACCTTCCAGAATATTCCGGCGCTACACCGAACTGACCGAAGACGCCCTGGATTTAGGGCTGGATTATGTGTGGTCCGTGGATTTATCGGCAAATGTGGCGAGTGAACTGAAACTTGGCGCCTATGGATCCAGAAAGGACAGGGAGCTGGCGCTGGCGCGGTTTGGCTTCACGGTGGATAGCACGGTGAATCGACAGGCGTCCGTGGAAGCGATAATGACCGCGGAGAATTTTGATCGGGGACTGGTTCGCTTGAGGTCACAGGGGCAGCGGACCGATTTCTCCGATGCGTCGGATGATCTGACGGCGTTTTATGTATCTGCAGTAACTGAATTTGGCGACCATTTTTCATTGCTGAGCGGGGTCAGATTTGAGAAGGGCGAACAGGCGATCAGCTATCCCCTTGCCGACGGCAGCAACGGCATTGATCCGCTCGAAAACAAAGAGTGGCTTCCGGCGCTGATGCTGACCTGGCGTCCGGAAGAAGCCTGGCAGTTCAGAGCGGGAGCGAGCCGAACCCTCTCCCGGCCGGGACTGGTTGAAAGAAGTTATTCACAGTTTTTTGACCCCGATACCGATGAAAAAATCGTAGGCAATCCAGATCTGCTTCTGTCCACCATCAATAATTATGACTTGCGAGCTGAATATTATTTTTCTGAAGATGAAAGTATTTCTTTCGCACTTTTCCTGAAAGATATAGAGAACCCCATCGAACGGACGGTGCCCGCCGGTGTGCGCGAAGGATACACGTTCAGAAATTCGCAGACCGCGGACATATCCGGAATAGAAATAGATTTCAGAAAAATCGTAGTTGATGGAGATCGGTGGCAGGGATTTATTGCCGGGAATGCGTCCTGGGTTGACTCCGAGGTAACGCTTGATGAACAGACCGCCCAGCTGGAAGGTGTACAGGGCAGGCCGAGGATCACCAGGCAACTGCAGGGACAGTCGGAGCATCTGGTGAATCTGCAGGCTGGTCTGGACAATATCAGTAAAGGACATAGCGTGACTTTGATGGCAAATTTTTTCGACGACCGGATTTTCCGTGTGGACAATACCTCGCGGGGTGACGACGTTGAAAAAGGCAGGACCAGAATCGATTTTATTTACCGGTGGGAAGCAACGGACTCTCTGACTGCCAGGTTCAAGATCAACAACCTGCTCAACGAAAAAGTCGAATTCGAATCTGCTGGTGAGCGCGAAATTTCACGTGAAGAATACGAAATCGGCACCGAATTTTCCGTTGGCATTGACGTGAAATT
>CAZXLJ010000147.1:0-7140 GCA_964641175.1 uncultured Cellvibrionaceae bacterium | reverse complement strand
CATAAAGCGGCTTCGTTGTTCATTTATCCGGCTGTCGTTATTCCGTGGCAGTCGGCTAACCCTTCCGAAGTTCGTGGACCCCCGCGTGCGCGAGGGCGATGAGCCGTTGAGACAAGTTCCCAATCGAAAGTACTTTTCGTACACAACCTCGTTAATGCTTGAACGTGGTGACGACGGACTGATAGGTCAGCTTCAGCCCTGACAGATGAAACGGCGGCTTGAAAAACCCATGGTAATGCCCGTAGGGATTAAGAAGCACAATGTTGGCGCTGTGGTCGACCGTGTAATCGTTTTCCAGCGGGACTTTATTGAAGGCGACATTGAGATCGTCCGTCAGCCGCTTGATGTTGAGAAATTCTCCGGTGACACCGACAAAACCCGGATTGAAATGTGCCATGTAGTCCGCAAGACGTTCCGGCGTGTCCCGCCCTGGATCAACGCTAACCATGACCACCCGGGTCTTTTCCGCGATGTCCCGGTCCAGCGTATCCATCCATTTCGACAAGGTCGACAGCGTGGCCGGGCAAACATCGGGACAGGTCGTAAAACCGAAAAACATTAACGTCCACTGGTCTTCAAGATTGGCAGGGACAAATGCTTCGCCGTTGTGATCGAGTAGCTCGAACGCGCGCAGCGTACGCGGCTTTTCGAACATGATGGCGCCGTTGGCGGCCAGTTCGGCGCTACTGAGCACTCGCGGCGTGAGAATCTTGTTCACCACCAGCCCCATGAACAGACTGACCACCGCGACAATAACCAGGATGGTCCTGTTGACGCCGCGCTTCTGGGCGGCATCCGGTTGGGTTTGCTGTGCGATGCTATTCATTTCGGTTCCACTAATGAACGGGCATGAGGTAGTGATCGAGCAACATCACCACGAACAGCGCCATTAAATAAATGATGGAATATCGGAAAGTATCCATGCCGAGGGACGGCTTGTCGGAGACCAGCAGCATCACGGCGTAATACAGAAACCCCAGGCCCAGCAGTACCGCGCCGCCCAGATATAGAACATTGAGCATGCCCGTGGCGAAAGGTAAAAGGGTCACGAGAAACAGGATGACGGTGTACAGAAGGATATGAATTTTGGTGTAGCGCTCGCCATGGGTGACCGGCAGCATGGGCACATCGGCTTTCGCGTACTCATCCTTGCGATGCACCGCCAGCGCCCAGAAATGGGGGGGCGTCCACGCGAAAATGATCAGCACCAGCAGCAGCCCGTAACCATCAATTGAACCAGTCACCGCCGTCCAGCCCAGCAGCGGCGGCGCCGCGCCTGCCAGACCGCCGATCACGATATTTTGCGGCGTTGCCCGCTTGAGAAACAGGGTATATATAAATGCATAACCCACCAGCGAAGCCAGCGTCAGCCACGCCGTGGTCGCGTTGACGAATACCAGCAGGATGCACATGCCCAGCAGACTCAGGACAAAGGCAAAAATCATCGCGTTCTGCGGCGCTACACGGCCTTTTGCCACCGGGCGATTGAAGGTGCGGGCCATTTTCTGGTCAATATGCCGGTCAACCATATGATTGACAGTCGCGGCTCCGCCGGCACACAGTGCAATACCAAGATTTCCCCAGATCAGTGCATCCAGCGGCACCATTCCCGGGACGGCCAGAAACATGCCGATCACCGAAGTCAAAATCATCAGTGCAACGACGTTGGGTTTGCACAGCTCGTAATAATCCCGCCACCCCGGGCGTGCTACGGTCGTGAGTACAGATTCAGTCATAAATGGCTCCATAGGCTGAACGCACCGTCAGAATTCGGTGGTTGACGGTGACCAGTACCAGCAATAGCAAGGCGCCTACCGCGTTGTGAGCGACCGCAATGGGCAGGGGCAAAGCCCAGTGCACATTACTCACGCCGAGAAAAACTTGCAACCCGAGAACCATCAGGACAACGGCACCCATGAAACGCGCATGGGGCAATCGCGTCAGCCAGAGCCCGACCACCAGCGCCAGGAGAGCCCCCGTCACGACCACCGCCCCGAGGCGATGAACCAGATGAATGGCAGTACGCGCGTGATTATCGAGCAGTCCCCCCAGATAGTTTGGGCCCACATGCTGGAAGAAATTGAACCCCTGGACAAAATCCGCCTCGGGCCACCATTCCCCGTGGCATGTCGGCAAGTCCGGGCAGGCCAGCGCGGCATAATTGGAACTGGTCCAGCCACCCAGAGCCACTTGCATCACCACCAGGATCAGCGCGAGCAGTGCCCACACTCTCAGATTTCGAAGCCGGCGCAGGGAGTCGCCCGCCGCCTGCCACACGAAACGGCCGGTCCGTTGCACCAGCAGCCAGAGCAGGCTCAAGGTGGCGAAGCCGCCCAGCAGGTGCGCAGTGACAACCTGGGGCCACAGTTTGAGCGTGACCGTCCACATACCGAAGGCCGCCTGCACGATTACCAGCACCGCCAGCAGAATCGGCAGCTTCACCGGAATGCCGCTGGACTGTCGGCGTCCCTGAACCGAATAGACCAGGATCGCCAGGATAAACAGGCCCAGGGCGCCAGCGAAATACCGGTGGACCATTTCTGGCCAGGTCTTGTCATGCTCTACCGGTGCTTCCGGGAACCGGGCCTCGGCATGTGCCACTTCATCGACCGAGGTGGGCCAGGTGAGATGGCCATAACAGCCAGGCCAGTCAGGACAGCCGAGGCCTGCATCGACGAGACGGGTAAATGCACCGAGGATAACCACCACCGATGCGAGCAAAGTCGCCGCCACCGTCAGGCGGAAAATCCTGGTCCTCGCCGATCTGCCGGAGTCAGCAGTACTCCAGCCGCCCGCGAGCGAGCTGTCGGCCTGGTCGAACAAAAAGTGTGGAGTTCTCACGTTAGTTTTCCGGGCTGTAGCGCAAAATGCGTTTGATATCGGCGAGTAACTGATTGCCGGTGTGATCGTTGGTATATGCCATCATGGCAAACCCCTGAGGATCTACCAGCAAGTAATAATGATGCCCTTCCAGGTCGAGTCCAGCTCCCGCCTCCCCCAGCCAGCCTTGCCACTGCGGCCCGGAGGCGTCGAGCATTTTCAGATCCGGGTGACCGGCCTTGATGGACTCGAGATACCGGTTACCGGCTTCCCCGCCCAGGTTGACTGCGTAGCGCTCGACCCGTTCGGCTTTCGCACCAAGTCGCGTGTGCACCTGCCGGGTGATGTAGAAATTTTTCTGACAGGCGTCCCCGCATTCCGCGGGCACTGGTACTATCAAACGCCACTTGCGGGCGGCTGCGAAGTCCAGGGCGTCACCTTCGAGCTCCGCCAGAGCGGCGAAGGAAGGGGCCGGCGTCAGCATAATGCCTTCGTTGACACTTTCTTCCGGCACTCCCATTCCCGTGTAGTAAGCCACGTAGGCTGCAATCAACGGAACAACTGTCACCGCGATGATCGCCAGGAGTTGCCAGGGTGTTTTCTTCTCAGCCGTCGTCGTGTTCATGACTTTTTCAAGAACCTCTCGCGTAAAACTTCTGCCAGATTACTGTTGGCAAATACAGTCAGCACGATCAATGCAACAGCCAGCCCGAACCACTGCAATGCGTAGCCCAGATGTTTGTCGGCGGTGACGGTGATCGGCTGGAAATTTGTGATGAAAACGCCTGGCATGTCCGCCTGTGGATAAAACACGTGGGACCAGACGGGCCCGTCCAGATCGCTGGCGGCTGCCACCGGATCAAGACTGAGGATCTGCCGCGGCCAGTCGCCGCTGCGTGGCTCGGCACCCGCAAGCAAGCGATTGAGACTTGGATTGCGAAGTTCCCCGACCAGTTTCACCGCGTCTGCCGGCGTTTCAAACGCCGGCAGGCTGTCCCGATAGCCCGTCCCCATGATCCAGCCGCGATTGACCAGCACCCGGGCACCATCCGGCAGAATCAGCGGTGTCACCACGTGGTAGCCATTGCGGCCCTGATAAATCTGGTTTTCCAGCAGCCAGGTTCTGTCCGTTTCGTAGCGTCCTTCCAGGCGAATCTGCCGGAAAGACATGGGCGACGCCGGATCTTCGTCGCGTTCCGAAAGCGCGGGTTCTGCCTGTGTTATCAGAGGGCCCGCATACTCATGCCATGCAATGGGCCCCAGATCTTGCTGATGTTCCAGTGCTTGCTGTATGGTCTGCTTCTGTTTCGCCCGATCAAGTTGCCAGAATCCGAGTAACACCAGAAGCGGCAGCATCAGAATTGAAAACAGGCAAATTTTCCAGTTCAACTCTAGCCGGAACCCGCCGTGCGAAAAGGAAGAATTGACTGACATAGAGGGGTACGCTGTGCTGCTGAAAATCATCATCGTTTTGCTGTTTATCGCCATCCTGGCGAGCCTCAGCAGTGGGCTGTTCTTTCTGCTCAAAGACATGAACCTGCCAGAATCCAAACGCACACTTTACGCGCTGGGAATCCGCATAACCCTCGCGGCGACTCTGATGGCTGTCATCGCCTATGGCATGATGACGGGCCAACTGGGTAACTCGCCGCCCTGGGATCAGCAGCTGGCACCCTCTCCCACTGATCCTGATCCGACTCTTCCCTGAAACGTTTTATCCGTACCTGTAAACCTGTATCCAGCCTTGCTGTCGTGTTTTCCAGTGACCCGCTGTAATTTGTCGACTCGCTACAGCGACCGGGCGGAATCAATCCGGCCGGCGGCGCTGCTTAACTGAGTACGTAAACGAGAATAAAGAGCCCGAGCCACACCACATCCACAAAGTGCCAGTACCAGCTCGCTGCTTCAAATCCGAAACCGTCATGATGATTGAAATGCCCCTTCCAGACGGAACGTATCCACATGACCAGCAGCATGAAAGTGCCCATGGTCACGTGGGCGCCGTGGAAGCCGGTCAGAAGGAAAAACGTTGCACCATAAATGCCGGAGTTGAGCATTAGTCCGAGTTCTGAGTAGGCGTGAATGTATTCTTCCGCCTGGAGGAACAGGAAGACAATCCCGCAAGCGACAGTGACGCCCAGCCAGAGATTAAAACCCTTCTTGTTATTGTTCTTCAGCGCGGTGTGAGCCATGTGAACGGTCACACTGGATGTCAGCAGCACCACGGTATTCCAGAAGGGCAACCAGCCGAATAAACCGCTGAAGCCCGGGAATCCCATATTTTCCCTGGGGCCGACGTGCACGGCCTTGTCACCGTTGACTGCCATATCCGGAGTCGTCATCAGCGGCCATTCCGCGGTGAAACCCGGCCACAGCAGTTCGCCATTAGGTCCCGAAGCCAGTTCCGGAACGACAAACCAGCGAATGTAGACAAGGGCGGAGAAAAACGCGCCGAAGAACATGACTTCCGAAAAAATGAACCAGCCCATCCCCCAGACATAGGATCTCTTCAGCTGTGGGGAATTCAGGCCTGCCATATTTTCATTGATGACAGTGCCGAACCAGGTCCACATGACGGCCGCCAGCACCGCAAACCCGAGAACAAAAATGAAATGGCCATTCTCGACGCCGTTCATCCATGCGCCCAGACCGAATACGGTCAGGAACATGCCCAACGACATCAACAATGGCAATTTGCTTTGCTCCGGTACGTAATAAGAGCTTTGATGATCCATTGATTTCACTCCGCTTATATATGAATAGGTTGCGGTATAAATAATCCGGCTCAGGGGGCGCTGGCCACCGGGAGAGCCCGTTCGGTAATGTCAAACAGGGTATATGCAAGCGTGATCGTCTTTACCTGCTGCGGCAGTTCCTGATCAACCACAAACTGCAAACCCAGATCGGCGCTTTCACCCGCCTCAAGCGGTTGCTGGTTAAAGCAGAAGCACTCGATCTTGTGAAAGTAATTCACTGCGTTGAACGGTGTAATGCTGGGTACAGCCTGAGCCACCATCGCGTGGCTCGACAGATTTTTTGCGAAGTAATTAATGACTTTCTTTTCGCCCGGATGCACCTTGATTTCAAAGTCCTGGGGCCGGAATTCCCATGGCATCTCCGAATTCTGGGTGGCGACAAACTTGACGGTGACCAGCCGACTGGTGTCGACGGACGCGTCCACCACTTCGTAGGCGCCACCCACTTTGCGCAGACCGGTGACTTCGCACAGCAAGGTATACAGCGGCGGCATCACACCAAAAGCAAACACGAACATGGCAACCGCCACGCCCGCAAGCTTGATCACCGTTCGTGCATTCGCCTTCTTGTGCTCGCTCATGGGAATCTATTTAACCTCCGGTGGGGTGCTGAAAGTGTGATAGGGCGCGGGCGAAGGAACCGTCCATTCCAGACCGTGGGAGCCTTCCCAGACTTCAGCTGTGGCTTTGCGACCACTGACAATGGCGCGAATCACGATGTACAGAAACAGGACTTGGGCAGCACCGAAAAGGAAAGACCCGACGGATGACAGCATATTCCAGTTGGCGAACAACGGGTTGTAATCCGGAATCCGGCGTGGCATGCCCGCAAGACCGGAGAAGTGCATCGGGAAGAACGTCAGGTTCAGGCCAATAAAGGCCAGCCAGAAATGCGTCTTGCCCAGGGCCTCGCTGTACATGTTGCCGCACCACTTGGGCAGCCAGTAGTAAACCGCCGCAGTGATCGAGAAAATTGCTCCGGGTACCAGTACATAGTGGAAGTGGGCCACCACGAAATAAGTGTCGTGATACTGGAAATCCGCCGGCGCGATGGCGAGCATCAGCCCGGAGAAACCGCCAATGGTGAACAGGATGACGAACGCGATGGAAAACAGCATCGGCGTTTCAAATGTCATTGACCCCTTGTACATGGTGGTAACCCAGTTAAAGACTTTTACCCCCGTCGGCACCGCAATCAGCATGGTCGCGTACATGAATACCAGTTCGCCGAACAGCGGCATACCGACGGTAAACATATGGTGAGCCCAAACGATAAAGCTCAGGAACGCAATGGAAGCGGTGGCGTATACCATCGATGCATAACCGAACAGCGGCTTGCGCGCGAAGGTCGGAATGATCGCACTGACCACGCCGAAGGCGGGCAGGATCATGATGTAAACCTCGGGATGACCGAAGAACCAGAACACGTGCTGGAACAGAACCGGGTCACCGCCACCAGCGGCATCGAAGAAACTTGTGCCGAAATGGACATCCATCAGCATCATGGTCACCACACCGGCCAGAACCGGCATTACGGCTATCAGCAAAAATGCGGTGATCAGCC
>CAZXLJ010000146.1:0-7198 GCA_964641175.1 uncultured Cellvibrionaceae bacterium | reverse complement strand
CACCCGCTACAGGAATTCGACCGTTTCATGCTTGAATGGTCGCAAAAGAGCCAGGTGCCGACCCATATCCTGCTGACCAAAAGCGACAAGCTTAAACGCGGCCCGGCCAAGTCTGCCCTGCTGCAGACCGAAAAATATGTAGCGGGCCTTGAGTCCAGCGAAGCTATTTCCTGCCAGCTGTTCTCCTCGGTCACCGGGGACGGCACAGACATGCTCGAGCAGACGCTTACCCGCTGGCTAACCTCGATCCATTCCTCTGTCGAGTCAATGCCGGGTTCCGCTGATTAGTTCCTCATAGCCGTCGCGGAAACCGGGATATTGCAGCTGGAATCCGCTCGCCAGCAGACGTGCATTGCTGCAACGCTTGTGACCGCCGCGGCCACTGTCGCTGGCGGTCAGTTGCGCCGGATCCAGTCCAAGCCGGACAGCGATCCAGGCTCGCACATCGCAGGAAGCAGCCGGCCCGCTGTCGCACACCAGATATGCCGGCTCGATCGCCTTGTCTAGCGATCGACGTTCAACCAGAAATGCCACAGCCGCCGCACCATCGTCGACATGAATCCGGTTGGTGAAACTTTCATCTCCGCCGTTACCCGCACGGACCTGTCGCACCAGAAAATCCCGACCGGGACCGTAAATGCCGGCGAAGCGAAGAATACAAACGGGTATTTCCAGCGTCTGCAGCAATCGTTCAGCTTCCAGTATCCGCTGACCGGCGAACCCCTCCGGCTCGGTCGGGCTCGATTCATTTACCCACTCCCCGCTTCGCTGGCCATACACGCTGGTGCTGGAGATAAAAAAAATCGCTGCTGGCGGATGGCGGTGCCAGACCTTGCACAACGTCGCCAGCGGCTCGCAATAGCCTGCACGATAGCCTTCATCTCCGGTGCCGTCGGGCGTCAGGGTTATCACCACGGCGTCGAAGCGAAATCGGGTCAGCAAATCCAGAACGCGCTGATCTGTTACCGACATTTGCCAGAAACCCACCCCCTCGGGGACAACCTTGTTCGAGCGGGCCACGGCGGTTGCGCGCCACCCCGGGAGTCGCTGAAATATGCGTGTAGCCAGATCCCCGAACCCTAAAAAAAGGATATTTTTTTTATCCAAAATGCACTACTCTCCGTTAACAATTTATCAGCCATTCATTACTGATAGTTTTTTATGACTCTCACCGAACTGCGCTACATTGTGACCCTGGCTCAGGAACAACATTTCGGCCATGCTGCCGAACGCTGCCATGTATCTCAACCCACTCTGAGTATTGCCGTCAAAAAGCTCGAAGAGGAACTCGAAGTGGCGCTGTTCGAGCGCTCCAAGACGCGGGTATACCCGACCCCTCTGGGCGAACAGATCATCCACCAGGCACAGCGGGTCCTCGAAGAGGCCGCGACCATCAAGGATATCGCCAGTGCCGGCAGGGATCAGCTTTCAAACCCACTGCACGTTGGAGCGATATTTACCGTCGGGCCGTACCTGCTGCCCTATGTCATTCCCCATTTGCAGAAACTCGCTCCGAGCATGTCGCTTTATATTGAAGAAAGTTTCACTGCGACGCTGCGCAAACGGATCCGTCAGGGCGAGCTCGACGCGATTATCGTGTCCCTGCCTTTTACCGAAGCCGATGTCGTCACCCAACCCCTGTACGAAGAGGAATTTGTGGTGGTCACCGGCAAGAATCATCCACTCGCGGCCACGGCCACGATTGATCCGGAGGATCTGCCCCAGTACAACCTGCTGTTGCTTGGCGATGGACACTGTTTCCGCGATCAGGTCCTCGAATGTTTTCCCTGCCTGAAACCCTCGGTGGACGACCCCAGCGGCCGGGTGCGAACCGCACGCGAAGGCAGCTCGCTGGAAACCCTCAAACATATGGTGGCATCGGGCCTCGGGATCACGATATTGCCGGAATCCGCTGCGCGCGCTTCCCACTTTCTCGACAGCTCCCTCGCCGTCAAACGTTTCAAGGATGTCAAACCAATGCGCACCGTCGCACTGGCATGGCGTGCAAGCTTTCCACGGCACAAAGCCATAGACGCTCTGCGCAAGGCGATCGATTTAAGCCGCAAGAACTCCGGAAACCCTGCTTAAGGCATGAACAGCACCACCCAACCGCCGCTGGACCGCTGCCTTGTCACCCATCTCAAGGGCGTCGGCGACAGCCTGGGAGCGGTGCTGGCACGGCTTGGAATTTACACGGTGCAGGACGTCCTGTTCCACCTCCCCTGCCGCTATCTGGACCGGACCCGCAACCTGCCCATCGGTCAATTGACGCTGGGCACCTACGCCGCGCTTCAGGGAGAGATCCTGCGCTGCGATCTGGTGCAGGGCCGGCGCCGCAGCCTGCTGGTGGTGCTGGGGGATGCCACCGGTCGGGTAGGTCTGCGCTATTTCCATTTCACTGCCGCCCAACGTCAGCAATTTTTGCCGGGATTGCGCCTGCGTTGCTTCGGTGAAGCGCGCCTGGGGGCTTCCGGCCTCGAACTCTATCACCCCGAGACTGAAATTCTGCACGTGGGCACCAGCTCGGCGCAGGTCGAACACCTCACGCCGGTCTATCCGCTGACGGAGGGACTTTCCCAGCTACGGCTGCGCAAACTGGCCCGGCAGGCAGTGGCGCAACTGCACGCCAATCCGCCGCCGGAGCTGCTCCCCGCTGAAATCAACCGTCAGTTCGGCGGCCACAGCCTCAGCGATGCACTCCGACTGGTTCATTTCCCGCCGCCTTCCGCCAGTCTCGATGAACTTATTGAGGGTCGCCACCCTTGTCAGCTGCGTCTGGTATTCGAAGAACTGCTCGCCCATCATCTTGCATTGCAGTTTTACCGGCGCTCGGCGCAGCGTGAAAGTGCGCCGCGGCTACTTCCCTCGGAAGGCACCGTGGACCGGTTTTACGCGGCTCTTCCCTTCGCGCCTACTGCCGCGCAACTGCGGGTTATCGCGGAAATCATGCAGGACCTGTCAGCCGACCAGCCAATGTTGCGCCTGGTGCAGGGGGACGTGGGCAGCGGTAAAACCCTGGTCGCCGCCGTGGCCGCGCTGGCCGCCCTGGCCAACGGATTTCAGGTTGCGGTGGTGGCCCCCACGGAAATTCTCGCCACCCAGCATTTCCTGAACTTCCGTGACTGGTTGCAACCTTTGGGATTCAATGTGGACTGGCTGGTGGGCAAATTGGGCGCGGCCCAGAAGCGTCGTGTGCACGGGGACATCCACAGTGGCACAGCCCAGGTGGTCATCGGCACCCATGCCCTGTTCGAGGACAGCGTGGAGTTCGCGCAGCTGGGCCTGGTGATTATCGACGAGCAGCACCGGTTCGGCGTGCATCAACGCTTGAGCCTGCGTCAGAAAGCATCTGCCGGCGCTCTCAAACCACACCAGCTGGTAATGACCGCCACCCCCATCCCCCGCACGCTGGCAATGACCTATTACGCCGATCTTGATTTGTCGGTTATCGATGAACTGCCGCCCGGCCGGCAACCCGTCTCGACACTGCTTGTTGCCCAGCAGCGGCGCGAAGAAGTCGTGGAGCGGGTTAGTGCGGCCTGCGCTGAAGGTCGTCAGGTCTATTGGGTCTGCACCCTGATTGAAGATTCGGAAACTCTCTCGGCCCGCGCAGCCGAAGCGACCGCAGCCGAGCTGCAGGTCAAACTCCCCGGGGTGCAGGTGGGCCTGGTCCACGGACGCCTGAAAAGCACTGAAAAGGAACGCACTATGGCCGGTTTCAAGGCCGGTGAGGTGCAATTGCTGGTGGCTACCACAGTGATCGAGGTTGGAGTGGATGTCCCCAATGCGAGTCTCATGATCATCGAGAACCCGGAGCGCCTGGGGCTGGCTCAATTGCATCAGCTGCGGGGCCGGGTCGGACGCGGGCGCGCCGCCAGCCATTGCGTTCTGCTTTACAGTCAGCCGTTGACGCCGGTGGCCCGTGAACGCCTGACGGCCTTGCGCCATTCGACCGATGGCTTCGTGATCGCCGAAGAAGATCTGCGGATCCGTGGCCCCGGAGAACTGTTGGGCACGCGGCAGACGGGCGCCCTCGCGCTGCGGCTGGCGGACATCCAGAAACACGGTCATCTGCTGCCGCTCGTACAGCAGACCGCAGACCAGCTTGTAACCCGCCGCGCAGACGTGGCAATCGCTCTGGTACAGCGCTGGTTTCCCCAGGGAAAGGACTTTCTGCGCGGTTGACCCGCCATAGCGAATCGGCCAGAGGCGTCTATAGTCATAGTAGGAAAAGCTCATCAGCCTGGTTTCCGGTCCGGCCTCCGAATTTCCAGATCCGGCGCACGGCTTCTCGGTTTCGATCAGTGATTTCCCGGTTGGCATGCCCGAAACATCCCGCCGCCACACCACAGGACTTTTTTATTCACCAGGAGGCACCCGTGCCTGTACCGGCCAGCGTTCTAGAAATTCTGGAAACCAACAACATCGCGTACCAGCTCCGAGCGAGTCAGGTCTCGCTGGCGCGGATGCGAGAACTCCAGGTCAAGCAGGCCCATGCTGCCTGCGCCGTCAAAGCGCTCCTGCTGCATGACCGTCAGGGACAGGTACAACTTCTGGTGCCGGCGAACCACCTGATTGATCTGGCGGCGATCCAGAACAATTTCGGGCGACAACTGAAAGCCCTGCCGACCGAAGAAACTGAACGGCTGCTCGCGCAGCATAAACTGACCAGCATTCCGGCCATCCCTCAGTGGCAAGGTTTACCAACCCTGGTAGATGCCTCGTTGCTGAACTATCCCACCCTCTGGCTGGACACGGGTGATGCCGAGCAGACGCTGGAAATCCAGCAGATGGACTTTCGCAGTTTCGTGAAGGCCGCCGTCGTCGGCGAACTGGCTCACCTGGCGCCCGTGGTACCCGAAACCACATCGCTGGACAAAAAGCAGATTCTGATTTCCCTGAACAACTTCACCCAACTGCGAATCAAGCAGCGCATTGAAGACACTCTGGAGCTGCCGCCGCTGCCGGATACCGCGCAGCGGATCATACAGTTGCGCGCCAATCCGGATTCCGATATCAGCGATCTGACCAACATTATCGAACTCGATCCGTCCCTGGCGGCCCAGGTCGTCAGCTGGGCCTCGTCGCCCTACTACTCCGCACCCGGAAAAATCAAGTCGGTACACGATGCCATTGTGCGGGTGCTGGGATTCGACATGGTCATGAACCTTGCGCTGGGACTGTCTCTGAGCAAGAGCTTGCGCAGCGCGGCTTTAAGTCCTGTCCAGATCAGGCAGTACTGGCACGAAGCCGTCACCATGGCAGCGGCCGTGGAAGCACTGGTTACCAGTATTGACCGGGAAAACAGGCCCGGCTTCGGGCTGGCGTACCTGTCAGGCCTGCTGAGCAATTTTGGTTACATGATCATGGCGGAAATCTTTCCGCCCCATTTCGCCAACCTGACCCGCCACTATGAAGTCAATCCCCACATATCCCGGGGGTCGGTCGAGCAGTACTTGCTGGGGGTATCTAGCTGCCAGATCAGCAGCTGGCTGATGGAGAACTGGTGTATGCCGGACGAGGTCGTCGCTGCCCTGCGATTCCAGAACAATCCGGACTATAACGGACCCCACGCCGTCTACCCGAAGCTTCTGCACGTTGCACAGCAGTTGCTCAATCAGGCAAAACTGGGCCCGTTCAACGCCCAGCCGATTCCCGATGCCGTGTTTGCCGACATCAAGCTGGAGCGGCAGAGCGCCGAGCTGACCATCAAAAACATCCATGAATCATCGGATAGCCTTGAATCCATTGTGGAACGCATTCAAGGCTGATTGCGGACGCGTACGTAGAGATCGGTTTCGCCCTGGGTACGCGCTATGTAGGCCGCACAGCAACTGTCACTGAACACATTCACCGCCGTTCGCATCATGTCGAGAATGCGGTCAGTGACCAGCAACATGCCGATGCCCTCCAGAGGCAGACCGATGGCTGTCAGGATCACGCTGATGGCCACCAGACTCGCCGCCGGAATGCCCGCCACGCCAATGGATGTAAACAGCGCAATCATCACCACCAGCAGCTGCTGGCCGAACGACAGGTCCAGCCCATAGGCCTGAGCGATGAACATCGCTGCAACACACTCATATAACGCCGTGCCATCCATATTGATGGTAGCGCCCAGCGGCAGCACAAACGCAGAGGTTCGGTTGGAAATACCTGCCCTCTTCTCCACACATTCAAGCGTCACCGGCAACGTGGCCGACGAGCTTGCGGTAGAAAATGCCGTGAGCATGGCCGGTGCCATGGCCTTGTAATGCCACAGGGGATTAATCCGGCCGAGTACCCGCAATCCGATGGCCAGGGTGACAAAGGTATGGATCACCAGCGCAGCGGTGACGGTCAGAAAAAACACCATTAACGGATAGAATGCCTGAAACCCGGTTGCCATCACCGTCTTGGCCACCAGTGCGAATACCCCAAACGGGGCCAGCTTCATGATGAACATGGTCATCGCCATCATCACATCGAATACGCCCCGCCAGAAGCTGTGCAGCACATCCGCATGCTTCGGATCGATGCGTGTCATGAACAGGCCAAAAAGGATGGCAAAGAAGATCAGTCCCAGCAGCTGCTCTTCCGCCGCCGCCGCCACCAGATTCGTGGGCACCATGCGCAAAAATACATCCGCGATATCCCCCGAACCGCGATTTTCGATCTTGGCGAGATTCTCGGACAGCAGCTCCGGCGAACTAAGGTTCAGACGCTCCCCGGCGGGCGCTCCGTCCACAATCCCGGGGCTGGTTATGTTCACCAGCAGCAACCCCAGAAGTATCGCCAGCAGTGAAGAAGTCAGGTAGAAGCTGATGGTGCGTAAACCCATCTGCCCCAGATTCTGGCCGCTGCCCAGGCCGTAGACCCCGCAAATGATGGAAGCCAGAACCAGCGGGACCACAATCATTTTCAAACCGTTGAGAAACAGTGTTCCGATAAAGTCGAACAGGGCGCGAAAGCTGACAGGTCCCAGCCCTGCGTCTGCATCCAGGACCAGACCGCAGGCTACGGCCAGCCCGATTGCCAGAAGTATTTGCCAATGTAACTTCATAATGATTCCCGTTCAGTGTCACTTATTGTTTTTCTCGAAGCGCTCCCCGTGCCGCATGTTTGCGCAGGTTCCTGCCAGACCTTCGCCGGGTCTGCGGTCACCCCCCGGCCTTTTTATCTCGACTGAGGCCGTGTATCCTCTCGAATCCCCGACTTG
>CAZXLJ010000145.1:0-7245 GCA_964641175.1 uncultured Cellvibrionaceae bacterium | reverse complement strand
GGTGCGGCCGGCTAGGTGCGGCCGGCCGGGTGCGGGCTGACGACGTCGTGCAAACCCGCTTGAATCTTTGCCGAGAGTTTTTGTCTGTCATTGCAGTCTTTGCGCGTATTTACTGTCGCTCCGTATAAGAACCTTCCAGCGAATCATTGAGGGAAAAACGGCCTATGAAACCTTTCAACCGTCGCCGATTGCTCACGTCGGCCTGTGCCCTGCCACTGACCAACTTTCTGCCACTGAAAGCGCTGGCTGCCACGGCGCCCAGGCGCAAACTTGGTGTCGCCCTGCTCGGGCTCGGTGATTACAGCACCCACCAGCTGGCGCCAGCCCTGAAACTGGCTCAGTACTGCGAATTGCGCGGCATTGTGACCGGGTCTGCGGAAAAGATCCCGCAGTGGAAGAAACAGTACGGCATCGCGGACAAGAATGTTTATTCCTACGAAAACCTGCACAAAATTGCGGAAAACCCCGACATCGACGTGGTCTATATCGTGGTGCCGACCTTCCTGCACGCAAAGTACGCAATTATCGCAGCCAACGCGGGCAAGCATGTATGGTGTGAAAAGCCCATGGCCATGACCGTGAAGGAATGTCAGTCGATCATTGATGCCTGCGAGAAAAACAAGGTAAAACTCAGCATCGGTTATCGTATGCAGCACGAGCCCAACACGCGCACCATGATCAACTGGGCGCAGGAAAAACCTTACGGACCGATCAAAAAGGTGATCGCCAGGGCCGGGTATGCCGGCTCGGGTGCGCCTCAGGATTACTGGCGCATGGATCGCAAAAAGGGCGGCGGCGCGCTCTATGACATGGGTGTGTATCCCATCAATGCCGCCCGGTTCACCACCGGCAAGGAACCCATTGCCGTGACTGCGCAACACGAAAATTCGCGGCCGCAGCTTTTCAAAAATGCGGATGAAACTACCAATCTGCAGCTCGATTTTGGCGATGGACTGATAGCGCACTGCGAAACCAGTGTAGGCAAGCAGTACAACATTTTGCGGGCGGAATGCGAAAAGGGCTGGTATCAGGTGCAGCCGATGCAAAGTTATACCGGCGTGCGCGGCGAGACCAGCGACGGCAAGTTGCTGAACAAGGAAGTCGTTAACCAGCAGACCGCGCAGATGGATGACGATGCGCTGGCGATAATCAACGACACGCCGGTAATGGTGCCGGGCGAGGATGGCCTTCGAGACATCCGTATTGTCGAAGCCGCATTAAAATCCGCCGCTGCCGGCGGCAAGAAAATCAAGCTCAGTTAACCGGGTTGTAGTCCAGGGTGTGGTGTCCTGCACCCTGGACCCTAGGGAACCTCTGATTAAGTCCGAATAGCGTCTGGCAAGGGCTAAGGCCATTCGCTGCGAAGAGCGCCTTGCGGGCTGAACGTCCTGGCTCGCGCAGACGCTGTCCGGACTTAAGCAGAGGTTCCCTAGCATTCCGGTTCGCTGTATTGCCGCGCGCAAGTCTATAATCACGGAACATTTAACGCGGCGACAGGAGGGACTATGCGCGCGGCCTTCATAATAATTCTAATGAGCTTGTTAACCATCCCGGCAGTTCTGGCGCAACCCCATATACCTCCCGACCTGCAGGACTGGAAAGACTGGGTTCTGCACGACCGCCCGCAAATCAATTGCCCCGTGTTCTACAACGAGCTGCGCCATGAATGTGTCTGGCCTACCCGACTGGAGCTGGATATCCACCGCAGCGGCGGACAATTTATTTATCAGGTAGAAGTTCTCTCACCGGCCTGGGTGATCCTGCCTGGCAGTGACGCCTACTGGCCGCAGAAAGTCAGCGTCAACCAGCAAACGCAGACGGTCGCCGCGCGTGAAGGTGTGCCGGCAATCCGATTGCAGGCCGGGCGTTACGAGATTCGGGGTGAATGGCAATGGCCGGCACCGCCACAATCATTAGGTATTCCGCCGCTGACCGGTCTGCTCAAGCTCACCAGGGATGGTCAGGTCGTCGAACAGCCCAGCCTTGCGAGCGCCACGACGCTACTGCTGGCTCGGGAAATTGTGGAGGCGCCGCCGTCGGTGGCGGAGCGTGATCAGGTGTCACTGTCGGTATTCCGCAAAGTCACGGACACGATCCCGCTGGCAATGGATACACAGATCCAGCTCATCATCAGCGGTCGCGAGCGTGAGCTGCAGACCGGGCCGGTCCTTCTGCCCGGGTTTCGTCTGGTGGAGCTGGACAGCCCTTTGCCGGCCCGAATCGAAGCGGACGGGCAGTTGCGCGTGCAATTGCAGCCGGGCCGCTGGACCATTCACCTGCGCGCCCACCACAGCAGTGACTTGCGCGAATTTGCCTTCACGCCCCAGGGGTCAGACTGGCCGGCCCAGGAAATCTGGGCGGTGGAGACACAGCCAGCCCTGCGCACCATCCAGGTCGAAGGCGCTCCGCTGATCGATGCCTCTCAAACGCAGCTACCGGAGCAATGGCGCCATCTGCCGGCTTATCTCCTCACGCCCGACAGCCGACTCACTTTCGACGTCACCCATCGGGGCGATCCCAATCCCGCCGCCAACCAGCTCACCCTCACCAAGGAGATGTGGCTGGATTTCGGCGGCGGCGGCGCCACCATCAAGGACGCCATTCACGGGCGTCTGCAGAACCACTGGCGACTGGATGTGCACCCCGCTTACCGGCTCGGAAGGGTTGAACTCGCTGGCAAGCCGCAACTGATTACGCAACTGGAAGACAACGAAGCCGCCGGTGTTGAAATTCGCGCCCAGGATATTCAACTGAATGCGGTCAGTCGGGTTGATCAGGTTGGCGACCTTCCGGTCAGCGGCTGGCAGGAGACTTTTGAAAGTGTGCGCCAGACGGTGTATCTGCCTCCGGGCTGGTCTGCCTTTCACGTCAGCGGAGCGGACGATGTCAGCGGCACCTGGCTGAGCGGCTGGAATCTCTGGGACATATTTCTGGTGCTGATCATTACCGTCGCGCTCGCCCGGGTGATCGGCCCGGCCTGTGGTGCCCTGGCGCTGGTCACCTTGTTGTTTACTTATCAGCGTGATCAGGCTCCGTTGATGATCTGGCTGGCTATCCTGACGGTGCTGGCCCTGCTGCCTCATGTAAAGGGTCAGTGGGGGCGCGCATTAGAGGTCGTCGGTGCCCTGTGCTTCTTGGTATTGCTGCTGATCTTGCTGCCGTTTGCGGTCCAGCAGGCCCGTCAGGTGATCTACCCGCAGCTGGAGCAGAATGCGCAATATGCGGCCAGCCTTCTCGAAAGACCGGCACCGGCGGCGCCGGCGCAGGTGAGGACGATGGCAGATGGTGCCGGCGACCTGGCCTCTCTGAAGGCGATGCCGGAATCCCGCGCCTACAGCGGCCAGGCCGCACGAGAAAAGATGACCTACAACATGCCGGATTACGATCCCAAACAGAAAGTACAGGTCGGCCCGGGGCTGCCCATGTGGCAGTGGCAACAGGCCTGGGGCTATTGGAGCGGGCCGGTGCAGGCGGGAGAATCCAGCGGCTGGATACTGGTATCGCCACTCTGGAACCGGCTCGGCGATCTGCTTGGACTGCTGTTACCCGGCGCTCTGGCACTCTGGCTGGGTCGCCGCTTCTGGCAGCTGTCCTCCCGAAACGCAACCGCATCCGGACACCCATCCGGCGGCGCGGCGACACTAGCGATATTGCTGGTGGCGATGTATGGCGGTTTTGGCAGTGACCGGGCCCGCGCCGATGTGCTGATCGACAAGTCGTTGCTGGATGAACTCAGGCAGCGTTTGCTGGAACCCGCTAAATGCCTGCCGTCCTGCGCCGGTATCGAAGCAGTTCATATTCAGGCACGGGACAATCAGCTGGAGATCCAGATGCGCATCCACGCACTGGAGGATGTTGCAGTGCCCATCCCATCCCGTGTGCATGACTGGCAACCCGAATCGGTCACCATCCAGAAAGCGAATCCGCCGCTCTTGCGCAATCAGGATGAACAGCTGTGGGTTTTTCTCAAGCGCGGAATCCAGGTGCTGAGCTTATCCGGGCCTCTGGGCGACCGGAGCTCTGTGGACTTGAATTTTGCCATGCCGGTCCACAACGTGACTCATAATCTGGACGGCTGGCGGCTCAATGGTCTGCCGTCGGAAAAGCAATCGAGCCAGACCCTGCAACTGGTACGACAGGTCACGGTGACCCGGCAGCGACAGACCAACCAGTTGTTGCCGGACCCAATCCCGGCCTATGTCACGGTCACCCGACGAATCCAGCTGGGACTGGAATGGACCGTGCGGACCGAAGTGCAGCGTGTCGCGCCCCTCTCGGGGGTGATCCAGCTGGAGATTCCGCTGCTTGAGGGGGAAGCGCCCAGCAACGGACAACTGACCGCGGACGGCAAGATGGATGTTCGCCTCGCGGCCAACCAGCGTCAGTTCAGTTGGGATTCCATTCTGGCGATCCAGCCTGCCCTCAATCTGACCGCGCCCGAGACTGACCAGTGGCACGAAGTCTGGAACCTTGTGACGGGCCCCATGTGGCATTCGAACATCAGCGGCATTGCGCCGGTGCAACGCGCGGGCGAGCAGTTCAACTACTTGTGGCAGCCGTGGCCCGGCGAAAGTATTCAGGCCGCGATTTCCCGGCCAGAACCGGTAGCCGGGGCGGATCTCGCGCTGGATAAGGTAGAGATGACGCAAAACTTCGGCAAGCGCGCCACAGACCATCACCTGGAGCTTGTCTTGCGGGCCACTTACGGCGGGCAGTTTCATCTGCCCTTGCCGGAAGGAGCCGAACCCAAGCGGCTGGTCGTGGACGGGGAAGAACTGCCCCTCACCTATAGTCAGCAAAAACTGCAGATTCCCGTCCGTCCGGGCGAGCACAGAGTGCAACTGGAGTGGCAAACCGCCGGGAGCATGGAGTTGATGACCCGGACGCCCCCGCTTGACCTCAATCAGGCGGCTACCAATATTCACCTGAATATGAATCTCCCGCAGAACCGCTGGACACTTCTGGTCGGCGGCCCGCTGCTGGGCCCGGCCGTACTGTTCTGGGGTGTCTTCGCAACTGTCGTACTCGCCGCGCTGGTTCTCGGTCGCAGCGGTGTGACCCCACTTAAATCCTACGAGTGGCTTCTGTTAAGCCTGGGTGTTGCCACAATCAATGTGTATGTCCTGATCCTTATCGCCGCCTGGTTCATCGCCATTCAAGTGCGCGGCAAGCTCAAGCAGCCGCTGCTGCCATCGCAATTTGCGCTGATGCAGATTCTGCTGCTCGGCTTTTCGGTAGTCACGCTACTGTCGATGATGGGCAGCATCCCGTACTCGCTGCTCGCCTCGCCGGAAATGTACATCACGGGCAACCACTCGTCGGCCCACAGCCTGCGGTGGTACCACGACCAGACCGACGGCGTGTTGCCAACCGCCTGGGTCGTCAGCGTGCCGTTATGGGTGTACCGCGTCACCATGCTGCTCTGGTCGCTCTGGCTCGCCTTCGCTCTTATGCGCTGGATTCGCTGGGCCTGGTTGCAGCTGGGGGTGCAGGGGTACTGGCGGCGCAGTGTCGAAACACCGTCTGAACCGCGATCGTGAAAGCCCGGTCGCGGCGAGCTCGAAGCTGCGCAGGCGACCATACCTGCTTGCCGATTGAAACCTTCGCCGGAGGAAACCATGAAACCGGAAATTGCCCATCAAGGCGCTTGCCTCTGCGGTGCAGTCAAGGTCAACGCCAAACCAAAAACCAGCGGCGTTGGCATTTGCCACTGCGCCATGTGCAGAACCTGGGGAGGGGGGCCCTTTTTTGCCGTGGAATGTGAAGGCGCAGTCGAGTTCAACGGCACCGAAAGTATTTCCACCTTCGAATCTTCAAAATGGGCCGAACGCGGCTTTTGCCAAAAATGTGGCACTCACCTGTTTTACCGTTTAAAACAGAACGGCCACTACGCCATTCCCGTGGGGCTCTTCAATGACAGTGACCAATGGAATCTCAGCGAGCAGATATTTATAGACCAGAAGCCGCCGTTCTATTCGTTTGAACAGCAGACTCGAGAGCTTACCGGGGAAGAAGTTTTTGCGGCATATTTTTCGGGGTGACGGAACAAAGGCTGCGGGTAGCGGCATCTGCGGTGCAACGAGCCTGATAATGAGAGGTTTGCATGAATACTGTTGTCGAATGGTATGCCCTGTCTACCGTACTGCTATTTTTAAAGATGTTTGCGACTTCGCTGTATCAGGGATTTCATAGAATCAGCAAGCGGGCATTTGTCACTCCCGAAGACGCGGCGCTTGTTGGTCGGCCGGCTTTAACAGAGGAACTTCCCCAGGTCCGGCGGGCCTCACGTGCATGGCTCAACGATCTCGAGAACATTCCAATTTTTCTGGCGTTAGGTGCAGGCTATATATGGGTTGAAGCGTCTCCCGCAGCGGCAGCATGGTTGTTTCCTGTATTTGTTGCCGCCCGATATTCGCATACACTGTTTTACCTGGCTGGCATGCAACCTTGGCGTACAATCGCTTATGGCGTGGGAATCTCTTCTCAGCTTGCAATGTGCATACAGATCATCCGTACATTTTTTTAGGGAACCTCTGCCGAAGACGCGGAGTTTACGTGGAGTAAATGAGCAGTCTGAGGCCATTTTCAACGTGGTATCGGCGAGTGCAGCAGTTATGAAATAGCTTCTACGCACTACGGACGCCTTCCCACTGCGGATTGCTCTACACCAGGATGTCGCACGCGTTAAGGATTTTATGGGAATTGCCCGTACTCTGAATATCGAAGATTCTGCACGAAATAATATTGAAGAAAGCAAACGATAAGCGATCCCCTGACTGATACAACTTGCCCGCGATCGGTGCGAATGTAACTTTCACATTACGGCGACTTTTTAGTCACATACGCGCTGTTAACCTCCCGGCGCAAATACTCGTGATAGTTGGAGAGCTAGCAATATGAGCAGGCAATTGAGGCAGGTATCGTGGTTGTATATTGGAGGGGTGACAATATGAGCAGGCACTTGAGACAGGTATCGTGGCTGACTCTGTCGGCACTCCTGATTGGCTTTCCGCTTTTTGCCCACGCAGCAGAGGCGCCCGGTGCGCTGACTTTCATAGTCAAAAACCAGACTACTGACCGGCCACTCCCAACCGTGCAGATCACGATCAAGGAACGGGAGACCGGTTCCACGCGCACCCTGGAAACCGACTCCCAGGGTCGCATCGTCATTGACCAGCTTGACCCCGGTCTCTATTCGGTGAACGTAGCCAAAAGCGGGTTCGCGTCATCGTATGAGCCAAGCGT
>CAZXLJ010000144.1:0-7331 GCA_964641175.1 uncultured Cellvibrionaceae bacterium | reverse complement strand
ATGCAAGCCCCGTAGGGTGCGGCCGGCTAGGTGCGGCCGGCTAGGTGCGGCCGGCCAGGCGCGGCCAAGACGTCCATCCGCCGTGTTGCTCTTCTTGCGAAGGGCTAAGGCCATTCGCTACGAATAGCGCCTTGCGGGCTGAACGCCGAGCGTCGGTCCGACTTGGCTCGCGCAGACGCTGTCCGGACTTGACCAGAGGTTCTCTAGCGGCCGCTTCGCTCCGGACGGATAATCAACGGCTCCGGGCAAATTGATTGATCGTCTGGGCGATAGCAGACAAAGGCACGATCTGAACGGCTGCACCCAGTTCCACCGCTTCTTTCGGCATGCCGTACACAATACAGCTGTCTCGATCCTGCGCCACCGTATGTGCACCGGCCTGCCGCATGGCCAGCAATCCCTGAGCGCCGTCGTCGCCCATCCCGGTCATGATAACTCCCAGCGCGTTACAGCCAGCAGCTCGAGCGACAGACCGGAACAGAACGTCAACCGATGGTCGATGGCGATTGACCGGCGGACCGTCCGCGACGCTGACGCAGTACTGCGCGCCACTGCGTCGCAACTGCAGGTGACGTCCCCCTGGGGCAATCAGCACGCGTCCGGGCACGACTCGGTCCCCATCCTTGGCTTCGCTCACTCGGCAACGACAGAGTTTGTCCAGCCGCTGGGCAAAGGCCGCCGTGAATTTCTCCGGCATATGCTGCACCACGAGTATTCCCGGTGACGATTCCGGCAGCTGCGTCAGGACAACCTCCAGTGCTTGCGTGCCCCCCGTGGAAGTTCCCAAGGCGACAACCTGGTCTGTGGTCACGGTCAGGGTCTGGCTTGTGGTCCCATTGCGACCGACACTGGTCGGCGCGGCAGATGTTACGGTAGCTGCAGGCATACGCAGAATGCGGGCGGTCGCCGCGCCTTTGACCACACGCACCATAGTTTGCGTTGATGATTCCAGAAAATCCTTCAGACCTATCCGCGGCTTTGTCACGATATCCACTGCACCGGCCGCCAACGCCTGCAAGGTTGTCTCCGCGCCTTTTTCCGTCAGGGTCGAACAGATCACCACCGGAGTGGGCCGCTCGGACATCAACTTTTTTAGAAAAGTAATGCCATCCATCCGGGGCATTTCCACATCCAGGACAATCACATCCGGCCAGTCCCTCTGCATTTTCTGCTGCGCGAAAATCGGATCGGCTGCCGACCCGATCAGGCGAATTGCCGGATCGCTTCCCAATATTTCACTAAGTATTTGTCGCACTACAGCAGAGTCATCGACAATAAATACGCCAATTTTTTTCAACGTCACGATTCCAGACAGAACTTGGTTTTTTCGGCGCAGGCTTTTCCATGCCGAATCCATATTTTTCCTTCCATCAGACAGCATATGACTTGACGGAATCCGTGCCCGCCCAAACTTTCCGCAACCACCCGCAGACGGTATTGCTTTGCCAGCAGGTGAGCGACGTCAATGTTGTCGGAAGCTACCCGCGAACCGCCTTTCACCCGCGCAGCGAACATATTGGCCGCACCGATCAGCTTGATTTCGCAATCGTGCAGGTGCACACCCCGGGCAAGCGCCGCCTTCGCCATCAGCTGGAATGCCTCATCGGCATAACGCCCATCCAGCGCCGTTGTCCGGTCACGACTCATCCGGTAGGGCAGCATGAAGTGGCACATGCCGCCCAGACGCTTGTGCGGGTGCCATGCGGTCATCGCAATACAGGATCCGAGCGTCGTGCGTATGCAATCGGGAGTGCTGCCGAAGTGCCACTCACCCGGTTTCAGGTACCGTTCGGTGCAGGCCACTGTGCGGCCGTCGATTCTCATGGCAGTTTCCTGAAAATTGCGGGTGCCACCTGCTGCAGTTCACAGTCGAGGCCGTGGAGGCTCTCCGAGTGACCAATGAACAGGTAGCCACCGGGCTTGAGGCGACCGCATACGCGCTTTACTACTTCATTTTTAGTTGCGGTCTGGAAATAAATGAGTACATTCCGCAGCAGAATCAATTCAAACATTGGTAAACCGAGCAAGCTTTCCATCAGATTGACCTGCCGAAACTCCACCTTGCTACGCAAGGATCTGTCGATCAGCAAGGTCCCCGATTCCTCCTCAATCCCCCGCAGGCAGAATCTCTTTAAATATCCCTCCGGAATTCCCTCTGTTCGACTCAAGGGAAACTGACCCGTTTTAGCTTTCGCCAAAACCTGGGTGCTGATGTCGCTTGCGAGAATTTTCCAGTTCTTCATCCCCCGGACATCCGCCAGCAGCATCGCCACACTGAACGGCTCTTCTCCAGATGAACACGCCGCGCTCCAGACATTCAGAGCCGGAGCAGCCGCAACGCCGGGAAGAACCACTTGGCGAAGATAATCAAAATGCTTCTGTTCCCGAAAAAAATAGGTTTCATTGGTCGTCAGCAGGTCCACTACCCGATTGTATTCGGACGGATTATTATCCACGTGGCGAACATAGCTGACGAAATCGGAAAGCCCCAGCACCCGCAGGCGCTTCACGAGGCGACCTGCCACCATCGTGCGTTTTGCCGAGGACAGGTGGATGCCCGCAGCTTCAAAAATGAGTTTCTGAAATCGCCGGAATTCCAGCTCCCCCATCGCAGGAGCCGGGGCACCCGGTGCGGGCGTGGACTGTCTGTCATCAGATTGGCGCATGGCAATTGGCTCAAGGTAGCAGTCAGGGGCGCTTAGACAGCTCCGCTGATCTGCGCCATTTCTTCGAGATCGACCACTCGCTGAACATCCAGCAGAATGACAAATTGCCCTTGCACCTTCCCCATTCCAGAGATGAATTCGGTGCGGATACGGGCACCGAAATTTGGCGGCGGTTCAATGTCATCGGCAGAGATTTCCCGCACCTCCGAAACCTCATCGACAATGATTCCGACCTCCCGCCTTTCATGCTCTCCCAGCGCGAGTTCAAGGATTACGATACAACTGCGGCGATTCACCACGCACTGGCCGCGACCGAATCGCGCCACCAGATCAATGACCGGCACCACGCTGCCTCGCAGGTTGATAACACCGCGCACAAAATCCGGCATCATCGGCACCGTCGTAATGCTGCCGTGTTCCATGATTTCGCGAATATTCAAAATATTGATCGCGAACATTTCCTTGCCCAGCCTGAAAGTCAGATACTGATTGTCTTCATCACTGGCCAGCGCGGATACCGCTATTTGTTGCTTGGCTGATTGACTCATAACCACGCCTCCTAGAACCGGACAAACGCAGATTCATTGACAGTGTGCTCTTCGTCACCGTCGAGCTGTGCCTTCGGACCTGACCTGCCGGGACGCGGTGAATGCAGCGTAGTAACGGGTGCCTTTGCACGCGGCCGTCTCTGCCCGCCTGCGGTGTTTCCATCTACCCTGAAAAATGCCATTGCCTGCTGCAGCTGCTCTGCCTGGGAAGACATTTCTTCCGACGTTGCGGCAAGCTCTTCGGACGCCGACGCATTTTGCTGGGTCAGCTGATTAAGTTGCTCCATGGCACTATTGATCTGGCCGACTCCGGCCGACTGCTCACTGGAGGCCGCCGCGATTTCCTGCACCAGGTCTGATGTGCGCTGAATTGAGGGCACAATCTCCGTCAGCAGACGTCCGGCACGTTCTGCCAGCTCCACAGACGAGCCTGCGACCTGACCAATCTCCTGAGCGGCAACCTGACTGCGCTCGGCGAGTTTGCGGACTTCAGCGGCGACTACCGCAAATCCTTTACCGTGTTCCCCGGCGCGGGCCGCTTCAATGGCCGCATTCAGGGCAAGAAGATTTGTCTGGTAAGCGATGTCGTCGATGATGGAAATTTTCTCGGCGATACTCTTCATGGCAGTCACGGTTTTCGCAACCGCTTCGCCACCCTCTACGGCTTCTTTGGATGCTTTGCCGGCCATTCCGTCGGTCACCTTGGCATTTTCAGTGTTCTGGCTGATCGAGGCAGTCATCTGTTCCATTGAAGCGGTGGTTTCCTCGACGCTGGCCGCTTGCTCACTGGACGCTTGCGACAGTGACTGACTGGTCGAGCTGACCTGCTCCGAGGCAGAGGCAAGATTGTCCGCGCCGGCGCGCACTTCGGAAATTACCTGCGACAGTTTCCCTACCATGCGCTGCATGGCTCCCAGCAGCTCACCTATTTCATCTTTCGAATCGACGTCTACCCGCACACTCAGATCGCCATCCGCGAGCGCATTGGCTGTTTCGAGTGCCTTGCCGATGGGACGGCTTATTGAACGCGCAATGATTATGCCCATCAGGATACCCACCAACACGCCGGCGATAACCAGGACCAGCATACTCACCAAGCTGCTTTTATATAGCTCCGTTGTTTCTAAAGATGCTTCCTTGGCCCGATCCTCCTTCTGCTCTGTAAGTTCAGTGAGAAGTTTGTCGATTTCCGCGTTTTTAGGGCCCAGATTTTCGTGCAGAAAAGTGACGCTGGCGCGCGCCTGCTGATGCTCTTCGGAACGCACCATTGCCAGAAACTCATTGGTCGCTTGCAAATAATCAGCTGACAGCCTGTCATAACGTCTGAACAATTCCTGCGCCTCTTCGCTTTCAAACAATACCCTCGCTTTCTGCACATATTCGGTTTCGGCCTGGGATCGCTGTTGAATGTCCGCGATATACTCCTGGCGTTCGGCCTCGCTGGTCGCCGAAGCCAAGGCCCTGGTCGAGCGACCTGAATAAGCGAGATTGATATTTGCCTCTTTTATCAGGGAAAGTCCCATTAACTCCAGTTCATAAAGCCGATCCGCTTCGTGATTGATCTGGCCCATATTCTTGATGCCGATATAGCCGACTACTGCCGTTACTGCTGAAATTATCAAAAAAGCGGAAATCAGTTTGGTACCCACTTTCATGTCCTTGAACCATTGCATAACTTGTACTCTCCAATGTCGGCTTCCCGACGCTAGCATGTTCTGCCTGACGGACGTCGAGGCAATCTTTAATGAAAAGCGGGCGCGGGCGAGTGCGTAATTCGTCCCGGTGCACCTTGAACCTTTTCCAGCTCTTTCCTCTGTGCCAATTGCAACAACCCTGGCACATCCAGAATCAACGCGACCTTACCGTTGCCCAGAATCGTCGAACCGCTCAAGCCCTCTACGTTGGCAAACAGTTCGCTCAGCGGTTTAATCACGGTCTGATGTTCGCCCAGTAAATCGTCCACAACCAGACCAGCCTTGAGCCCGCCATAGGCCACGACCAGGACGTTCTGCCGTCGCGGTAGTGGAGAGCGGACTGCGAAATACTGACGCAGCATCACCAGTGGAAGGACTTCGCCCCTGAGATTAAACAGTTGTCTCGAATCATCCGGCCCGTAAGCGGCCGGCAGTTCCACGCATTCCTTGACCATCTCAAGCGGGACGACGTAAGTACTCTCGCCAACGCTCGATAGAAAGCCGTCGATGATTGCAAGGGTCAATGGCAGACGTATGCGAAATGAAGTGCCCAGGAATTCTTTTGAGTTAACCTCAACCGTACCTCGGAGACCTTCAATATTGCGGCGGACCACATCCATCCCCACGCCTCTGCCGGAGAGGTTGGTCACCTGCTTCGCCGTTGATAAGCCGGGTTCGAAAATGAGGTTGAAAATTTCCTGATCACTCAAAACAGCGTCGGCCGGAACCAGTCCTTTATCAACGGCTTTTTGAAAAAGCCGTTCTCGGTCCAGTCCTGCGCCATCGTCGGAAACCTCAATAATGATGGCGCCGGATTCGTGGAACGCATTCAGTTGCAACCGCCCTTTCGATGGCTTGCCCTTGGCGCTGCGCGCGTCCATTGCTTCGATGCCGTGATCGCAGGCATTGCGAACCAGATGAACAAGCGGATCAGCAATTTTTTCCACCACCGTCTTGTCCAGCTCGGTCTCCGCACCGGAAATAACCAGGTCAATATCCTTGCCGAGTTCCCGCGCAGCTTCTTTGACAATTCGCTGCATTTTTTGAAACGTGTCCCCGATGGGGACCATCCGCAGTTGCAGGGAACGGTCGCGAATTTCTTCCACCAGAAGCGCCATCGCTGCAGCGGATTCGCGAGTGGCCGTGTCACAGCCGCGGGCGGCGTTGAGCGAGACGGCGGCGGAGGCAATGACCATTTCGCCGACGAGATTAATCAGCTGATCCAGCTTTTCCGCCTGCACCCGCAAATGGTGGCCGGACTTGCGTTCGCGGTTGTGCTGTTGCTTGTCCAGCGCTGCGTTGATCAGTTCCGGGGCGACCAGCCCCTGGTTGACCATCACTTCTCCGATTGGTTTGCGTGGAGGCGGCACGGTTGCGGAGTCCTGCCAATCGAGACACGCAGCGAGTTCGTCTGCGGATATTGCCCCACTGGCCACCAGAATTTCGCCCAGCCGTTGCGGCTCCTCCGGCAAACTCTGGATAAGCTTTACGTAGGCCTGCACATCGCTGCGCGGAGGTAGTATCCGCAGCTGGCACAGCGTTTCTACAAACTCGAAAACCTGCTCAATGTCTTGCTGGCTGGCGCCTGTCACCAGTTCAATCTCGAAACCCAGATAACATTTTTCCGCATCCATATTTGCCAATGGCGGCAAGGAGTCCGAAACGATTGCGATCGCTTTGAACTGCCCAAGGCGGGCCAGATAGTGAATAAATGACAACGGGTCCATGCCCTGCTGAAGCACTTGCGGGTCAAACCTTAACGATATGTGCCAGACTCCGTCCTCGATACAACCGAATTTCCGGTCAGCGGCAGCGGGTTCAGAGACGGGATGATCGCAACAAAGGGCCGCGAGCAGCGCCTGTCCTGCGGTGGCCAGCGGCTCCTGCAAATCCGCATCCGGGAGGTCAATCAATGCGCCAATATGGTCCCGGCAGCCTAGCAACACAAACGTCAGTTCCGGCGTGAGATGAATTTCTCGCAGACGCAGCCGATCGAGAAAATTCTCGACGACATGGGTGAACTCCACCACATGAGCGAGACCAAACATTCCCGCAGAACCTTTGATCGTATGCACGCAACGGAACAGGGCGTGATAAAGCTCCAGATCGTCTTTGCGGTGTTCCAGCTCCAACAGGATGCTTTCCATGTCAGTGAGCAAGTCGCGACTTTCTTCCAGAAACGTCTGTAACGCCTGCTGCAAATTCATAACCGCGCCCTGTCAGGAGATATACTCAGTGGCGGCAGGCCAAGCAGATCAATAACGCTCTGCACGGACCCTCCAGCACCGCCGACGAGCACCATTTTCGCATTGGCGGCTTGCAGGGACAGAATTAATTGCAGGCCGGCCGTATCCAGCTCTGTAACGTTGGTGAGGTCCAGTTCGACCACCTGCTTGCCGCTGGTACTGGCAATAATTGATTCT
>CAZXLJ010000143.1:0-7421 GCA_964641175.1 uncultured Cellvibrionaceae bacterium | reverse complement strand
GCGCTGTCGAACCCCTCGTAATGATACCCGGGATAGTCAGGCTCAACCTTCATCCTGTCCAATACATCTAAAGCGGTTTTCAGCGCTTTGTCGACGGCAATGGCCAATGCAGCGCGTTCAATCTTGTTAAGAGTGGTGGTCTCGTCAGGTCTTGGACAAGCTTCCTGCAAAGATTTCTCCGAAGACGACATGACGGAATTTACAAGAATGGCACCCGGATTTTTTACGAATCGGATCAGCACTCCATTCGCGATCATATAATGTGTACCGCTCGGACCGCGAACACAGAATCGGACGCCGGACGTCTTGGTCGTGGAGTCCGATCCGAGGGAATGTACTGTTCTAATTGCTTGCGTTCTACGATTGCCAGACAGTGAATCAAGCTGTTTGCGAGCAATGTCAGAGATAAATATTCGATATCCTGCCTTCGTCTCCTGATCAGGCAAGTAACGCCTTTTAAAACATATGTAGCCCTTGAATTGATCCATTTTCCGGCTCCGTGGATTGCAAAAACTGGCTGAATAAACAAGCTCTCTTCCTTGCGCTGATAGCAGTGCAGCGTTCGGGATTTTAGCGGGACCCGAAAAGCACCGCAACAAGAAAGCCGGTTGTAGGGCGATGACTCACAGCGGGCATAGACAAATTCTTACAAATATTGAATCGCCAGAGGTAGCCCGGATCTGCGTGCTGTTTTTATGATCCGGGGTAATGGATTTTTCTATTTAGAATAATCTCATGACTGTATTGACGGGGGCATCAGACGCGCCCGGAGAAGTGCGGTTGAAAAAGTTCAGTAATGGATCAATCGGCTCTTGAAATGGTTCAACAAGTAATCCCGCAGCACCAGCGCATGATTGTGTTCGGGATCACGGGCACCGTAGACCAGCGTGATGGCTTTGGGATGCTGCTGTATTAACGGGCCGAAGGCCGATTCCACCTGAGTATGGTTTGCCCGCAGGTCGGCTTCGTAGCGTTCCCGGAATTTTTCCCATTTTGCAGGGTCGTGGTCAAACCATTTGCGCAATTCAGTGGTGGGTGCCACCTCCTTGAACCAGTCCTGCAGTGCCAGTTGTTCCATCTTTTTCCCCCGGGGCCAGACGCGATCGACGAGGACGCGCAATCCGTCTTCTGTTGCGGGTGGATCATAGGCGCGTTTGACCTGCAGGCGAATCGGTTTCACTTACCAGTGCCAGATCTGGTCGGCATTTTCATAGAGTTGTGTAACGGCATCACGACTGATGACTTCAACGCCCGGCTGCACCGGCAGACCGAACAGGCCGCGTTCCATCAATTCTTCTCGAACAGCGTAAACCGGCACGCCTTTTTCACGCAGGCGCCGCAGGTCCTGGGTGATGTCGGCAGGTTCGGTTTGCTTCCAGTTGCCAAACGCCAGCAGCGGCTGGGCACGGGATTGCACGCTGTAGAAAACACCGTGGCCGGTCAGAAGTACTTCCAGGTTTGCCCCGGCGCCCTGCATGCATTGGGTGAGCCAGAGAATCGTATCGTCCTGTTCCTCTCCAGTGGTGCGGAAAGCCTGGTCAATCACTTGCAAAACTTTCATGAGGACTCCAGTTAGCGGGTACCAATGGTCAAGGTGTTATGGGCTGTGCTGGCGTAGCGCCAGAAGTCCGCCGGGCCGCCGCGACCGCAGCCGTCGATGGCTTCATTGACGCCGCGCTCATCCACGCAGAGTCCGCAGTTGATCCACTCAAACGTAAGCCCTTTTTCTTTGGCCTTTTCCTGCAGCGCGATGATCCAGTCTTTGGCAAGGGGATGATTCTCCGTTTCCGTATCGCGACCATGGACGGCATTACCGTGCTGTTGCTGAAGGGCGAACGCCAGAGCCACCGCGCCTTCATAGGCGAAAACGCGAACATTGGCGTTTTTCTCCAGTGCAGCATCCAGCAACCGGAAAAATGTGATGGTGCGTTCGCTTTCGAACGGCGGGTCCATAAAAGCGAAGGTGAGCGTTTTATTCGTGCTGTTGTTCATGGAAGGCTCCAGCCGATGTAAGGGTTCAATTCCAGATCACTTTGTGGCCGGCCAGCATGGCGTCCACCACTATGTCGATGGGCGCCGGCTGCACGCCATCGCGCAGTTGCTCGGGGGCAAATTCGCGCTGCCGCAGCGCGACATCGTCGGCCAGTATCGTGACCGCTGATTCCAGCAAAGCGTCGAAAGCTCGGCATTCGGCGCCTTTGCGCGCGGGCGTGACGCCATTCTGTACCAGCAGCACGCGCACCTGGTTGCCCCCTTTGGCAAGCCGTGCGGCGAGGTCGTACTGATTGCTGGCGCGGGCATCGATAAAGGGATCCTGACTTTGCACAAACAGATAATCGGACATAAAAACTCCATGGGAGATTGATCGGGATCAGGTAAGCGCTGTCGCTTGCCGCTCCGGTGACGGCAGCAGGCGGCTGCGCAGCAGGAAGTCACCGAAGTGTTCCTCCGGCTGGCGGGCCGCGGCGTAGCGGGCGAAAAGGCCGTCGAGAACTTCCAGTATCCGGGTTTCATCCAAATTGCTGGCGTGGAGCAATGCCATGCGATCACCTTGAAAGCTGCCCCCCAGATAGAGGTTGTAAAGTCCGGGCGCACGCCCGGTCAGGGCGATCTCCGCCAGATAGGGACGGGCGCAACCGTTAGGACAACCGGACAAGCGCAGGGTCACCGGTGTATCCGTAATGCCGTGCTGGGACTTAAGGCGGTTGAACAGGTCGAGAAAGCGCGGCACGTAGCGCTCCGCCTCTGCCATGGCGAGACCGCAGGTGGGCAGGGCGACGCAGCTGATGGTGTGGGCATCCTGCAGATCCGGCTGCAGCCGGTGATCGAGCCCCAGATCCGCCAGGCGCCATTTGGTCTGCTTCAGCTCATGTTCGCCGATATCGGTAAGTTGCAGGTTCTGGTTGGTGGTCAGCCGAACCTGGCCGCCGTAAAGTTCGAAAAATGCCTGCAACTTGCTCTTGAGAGCGCCTTCGATGCGGCCGCTTTCAATGTAGAGCGTGGCATTCCACAGACCGTTGTCGCCTCGATGCCAGCCGATGCGATCGCCGTTCTGGCGGAAGCCCGCCGGGCGCAGTGGCAGCAGGGGCTGACCGCGCCGCTGTTCCAGCTCGCGGATAAACCAGGGCGTGCCCAGGCGATCCAGCGTGTATTTGAAGCGTGCCCGATGCCGGTCTTTGCGGTCGCCAAAATCGCGCTGTATGCCCATGACAATTTCTGCAAATTCCGGTGCCTCTTCGGGGGCGATAAAACCGATTTCTTCGGCAAGACGGGGGTAGCTGTCTTCGCGGTTATCCAGCTTGCCCATGCCGCCGCCCACGCACACGTTGAACCCCGCCAGCTCGCCATTTTCGATAATGGCGATAAAACCGAGGTCTTGGCCGTAGACGTCGATATCGTTCACCGGAGGGATCACATAGCCCACTTTGAATTTGCGGGGCAGGTACAGCTCGCCGTAAACCGGTTCTTCATTAGCGACGTTTTCGGCTGGTTGCTGGTACCAGATTTCCGGGTAGGCCCCGGTTTTGGGAATCAGGCGGTCGCTGGTCGCTTTGGCCAGCGCGGCCACTTGCGCATGAACGCGGGAATGGGACGGATCGGCGCCGCAGACGACACCGCGACTGTCATCACCGCAGGCAGCGATGGTGTCCAGGCCCGCGTCGCGGATCGCCTGGAGCGTCTGGCGCAGGTGCCATTTGCGTACGCCGTGAAGCTGGATGGTCTGGCGGGTGGTGATGCGCAGGCCGCGCTCGGCATAGCGGTGGGATAGCTCGTCCAGTTGCGACCACTGCCGCGGCGTCAGGCGACCGCCGGGAATGCGCATGCGCACCATGAACTGATAATTGGGCTCCAGCTTGCGCTGCACCCGTGCGGCCCGCTTGTCCCGGTCATCCTGCTGATAGATGCCGTGGAACTTCATCAACAGCGTATCGTCGCCGGACACCGCGCCCGTGATCGGCTGTTCCAGCCCCTCGGCAATGTCGCCACGCAAATAGCGGCTGCGGGCCTTGAGCTTTTCGTTGTCATGCAGATGTTCAAGAGGCTGAGTCAGGTCACAGGTTCGAATCAGTTCCACGGGCTTCTCCTCAATACAGGTTGCGGTGCAGACGTTTTTCCGCACTGAGAGTGGCCCAGATGGCGGCCATTTCCGGGTGTTGTTTAAGTCTGTCTACTAGTTCGGCCAAAGGCTCCTGATCACCGCATAAATAAACGTGGGCGCCGCGAGCGGCCCAATCGGCGAGGTCTTCGGCCAGAGCATCCGCCAAGCGCGTATGTGGCTGATCCTCATGGAACTCCGTGGTAATCCTTGTCAGCACCCCGTTTCTGGCGGCGGCCTGCCAGTCCGTCTGATAGAGGAAATCCTCTTCAAAATGCTGTTCGCGCAACAGCAGCCAGCAGGGGTGGCGGCGACTCTCGTCTGCAAAACTCTGCACAAATGCCCGATAAGGCGCGACGCCGGTGCTGGAGGCTATCCAGATCAGCGGTACCTCCTTGTCGTCCGGGAGTCGGAATCGCTTGTTGTAATGCGGATAGAGCCGTACACGTTCGCCCGGTTGCAGCTGAGTGAGATAGCGGGAGGCAACGCCTCCCTCAAGAGCATCCGCGCGCGCACGCCCCGGATGCGGGTACCAGTAGGTTTGCACGGTCAGATGGAGTTCGTCGTCTCCGGGAGCGTTGGCGATATCGTACAGACGCGGCTGCAGAGGGCGCAGGGCGGCTGTCAACGTTTGGGTGTCTGGGGTTGCAGGATAACGCCGCAAAATGTCCAGCACACTCACGGAACGCAGCAGCTCGCGCTGAGCTTTGGGATTGGCATTGAGTTGCTGCAGCCCGGCGTCAGCGGTCAGCCCCGCCAGCAGTTGCAACAGCGGCTTGCCGGGAATGGTGAGGTCCAGCTTTTCCCGGAGGGCCTGCACCAGCGGCATGGCCTGCTCGTCCACGACAACCGCATCATCGCCTGGCAGTCCGGACACATCGAGCACTGCCGCCACCAGTTCCGGCGGGTTGTGGGGCAATACGCCCACAGCATCACCGGGTTGCAGTTGCAGATCCCCGTTTTCCACCAGCAGGGAAAGATGATGCACCGCCGCACGCCGGCTAGGGGCGGTCAGGCAGATATTTTCAAGAACCTCCAGCTCCACAGGATTGCTGCGTGTGGGGGCTGTGCGTGTGGGGACTGCCGCCACTTCGGCCGACGCGAACGGCATCACGGTGACAGGCGTGTCCACCATCGTGGCTCGCGGTACCAGCCCCGAGACTTTATCGACCCAGGCATCAGCGGCACCTTTATAGTCAACGTCACATTCGACACAGGGCAGCATGCGTTCGGCACCCAGTTCCGCCAGGCGGCGATCCAATGTGAGACCGGCAGTGTTGAAGTGTTCGTAGGTGCTGTCGCCCAGCGCCAGCACGGCGTATTTGAGGTGCTTCAGCGTGGGTGCCTGCTTGCTCAGCAGCGCTTCGAAAAAGGGGATGGCCGGTTCCGGCGGATCACCGTCGCCGTGGGTGCTGCATACGATCCACAGATACTGTACGCGCGCCAGCGTGCGCAGCTTCACCTCGGCCAGAGGCAGCAGGCGGGGCTCGATGTTCTGCCCCTGCAGGAGCCGGCTCAACCCCTCCGCGATGGCCGCGCTATTGCCGGTTTCACTGCCGTAGGCAATGGTCACCTGAATGACGGTTTCGGCAGGACGCGCCTGGGAGGGTGCGGGAGCTTCACGTGAAGCAGCCAGATAACCACTGAGCCACAGTGCCTGCCGCTGATCCAGACCCTCCAGTACAGACTGAACGCGCTGCCAGTGGTCGGGGGAAAAAAGAGCTGTCATGCCGGGATTCCGGGGAAGTACCATATTCGGGTTCATGGGCCCGGAGTATGCCGCGGCCGGCGCAGGCGGAGGTAATGAAATAAACTGCTGTCTGGCATCAATAAAAATGAAGTGAAATCCGTTTGCTATGGATATAGAACTCGCTCGAACCTTTCTCGAAATTGTCCGCGGCGGCAGCTTTATGGCCGCATCGGAGCAATTGCATATCACCCAGACTACGGTCACCGCCCGCGTCCATAATCTTGAAGGTCTGCTCGGTTGCCGTCTGTTCGTGCGCACTCGCAGCGGCGCGCGGCTTACGGAAAATGGCGAGCATTTTGTGCCTTATGCAAATCAGCTCGTGCAAACATGGGAAGCATCAAGGCGCAATTTGCCGTTGCCTGAGGGGCGGCGGGAGCTGGTGTCGATCGGCTGCGAGGTCAGTCTGTGGAACCCGCTGCTGACACGGTGGCTGGCGCGTCTGGCCAAAGACCGGCCCGATTTGGCGGTGCGGGTAGAGGTGGGCGAGCAGGACAAATTGCAGGAGAAATTACAGCTGGGGCTGATCTTTGCAGCGCTGGTGCATCAGCCCAAATACTGGACGGGTGTGCAGGTGGAACAGTTACTGGAGGAAAAGCTGATCCTGGTGCGCGCCGCGAGTCATCCTGAACCCTATATTTTTATCGATTGGGGCGCGACTTTCCGGCAGCAACACGCCGCCGCCCTGCCGCACTTCGCCCGGGCGGGCATGCAGATGAGTCTGGGTCCTCTCGCATTACATTACCTGCTGGAAAACGGTGGTAGTGGATACTTTCGTACCCGGGTGGTACAGCGCCATCTGGACAGTGGAGAGCTCCTGCGTGTGCCCGAGTCGCCGGAGTTCGCCTATCCCGTTTTTCTCACCTACAACTCCCCCTGCATCCAGCCGGTGATGCAACAGGTTTTGCAAAGCGTACGTGAGGTTGCCCAGGAGGCGGAGCTGCCCTGGCAAAGCTGATTGGCAAAAACGTTTACCGCTGCAAAAAGCGTGGAAGACATCCCCTGAATCTCTCGGCAGAGGGGATTTGGCATACACAAAAAAGCCCCGGTTACATGAACCGGGGCCAACTCAATCAGTTGATCAAAAACCTTTGTTCAGCGCAGGGGGCGGACGTTGTCCGCCACGCACTTAGAAGCTTCCGAAGCCCAAGGCTCCATTACAGTGCATCCATTCGCTATAGCCCGAGCCACCGCAACGGCCGTTTGAATAATGGCCGGTGTTGTAGCTTTGCTGTTCAGCCTGACGGGTTTGTCCATTGACCTGCAGGTAATCGATCTGAACATCCCGGTTGCCGCTGTCGTTGGTGTAAGCGACTAGCAGGTCACCGCGGGTATTGGTCCGGTGCGTGTAGTTGTTCATGCCGGTGGACAGGGTCCAGGTTGCGACGGTGTTGTTGTTGATGCGCAGGCTGATACTCTCCCCACCAGTTGTACCGCGTGCCCGTACGACGATGGTATTGCCGCCGGTGCCTCCGCTGCTGGAGCTGCTGCCGCCGCCGCTGGAGCTTGTGCTGCCGCCGCCGCTGCTGCTGGTGCTGCCGCCGCTGCTTGAGCCGCCGCCGGAGCTGCCGCCTTCAC
>CAZXLJ010000142.1:0-7423 GCA_964641175.1 uncultured Cellvibrionaceae bacterium | reverse complement strand
AACCTGGCGGCGATTGATGAATACAAAACCGAATCCGAGCGTAAAAGCTATCTGGATGCGCAGAACGAGGACTTGCAGGAAGCGTTGGAAACTCTCGAAAACGCCATCCGCAAGATTGACCGGGAGACCCGGACCCGCTTCAAGGAAACATTTGACCAGCTCAACAGCGGTCTGCAGGAGCTTTTCCCCAAAGTATTCGGCGGTGGTCATGCCTATCTGGAGCTGACTGGCGACGACCTGCTCGATACTGGCATTGCCATCATGGCCCGCCCCCCGGGAAAGCGGAACAGTACCATTCATCTGTTGTCGGGTGGAGAGAAAGCGTTGACAGCCATTGCGCTGGTATTTTCAATCTTTCGCCTGAACCCCGCGCCTTTCTGCATGCTCGATGAAGTGGATGCGCCCCTGGATGACGCCAACGTGGGACGTTATGCCCGGATGGTCAACGAAATGTCGGAACATGTGCAATTCATTTATATCACCCATAATAAGATAGCGATGGAAATGGCTCATCAGTTGATGGGGGTGACCATGCATGAGCCAGGCGTATCACGCATCGTCACTGTGGATGTGGAAGAGGCTGCAGAATTGGCAGCCATTTAATTGCAGCCATAAAAAAGGTCCACGAATAATGCAAGACTGGTTAACTGTCATCATTGTATTGTTAATTCTCGGGATACTTCTTGACGGCATACGCCGGATGCGAGCACATCGGCGCAACGCCTTGCGCATGTCGCCCAACGTCGCGAAGCTGGATAACGCACCACCCGATTCGTTAGAGGAAGACCGGGTAAATCGCGGTGAATTTCCAAGCGGAGGTGCACGCGTGGCCGCCCGCCGCGATCCCGATGACCTGCCCAATGTCAATCAGCATCTTCGCAAAAGTTACGTTGCATCCAAGCAGACCCGAGGGTCCCGCTACAAGACGGCACCGCTTGCCGGTTCCACGTCCGAACTTGCCGAACCGGTAGTAGCGCCGGCCGAAGAGCCGGGACCGGGCGAATATTTCGAACACACCGAGCCTGTCATTGGAGATCTGGATAACCTGGAAACTGACGCCCGGCCCCGGCGCAAGGTGGGGGTTGCTGCCGAAGATGGCGTCTTTCCGGCCACCGACGAAACGTCTGCTTCTGATGCACGCCCGGTGTCGGGCGACCCGATAATAACCGCGGAACCCGAGGACACGCCCTTGGCGGAATCGTGGCCGGAGGCGCCCGTTGAAGCGGAGGATCCTTATCAGGAGTCCTCGGAACCAGCACCACCGGAAGAGCCCAAATCCATGCCGGATGAAGTCATGATCATTAACGTGATGGCAAAGGGTGATCGACGATTTGCGGGTGCGGCCTTGTTGCAGGCCATGCTTGATCAGGGGCTGCGGTTTGGCGACATGGATATATTTCATCGCTTCGAAACGCCGGACGGACAGGGCGCAATACTCTTCAGCGTGGCCAATATGGTGGTGCCGGGAACATTTGATCTGGCGACGATGGAAGAATTCGATACCCCCGGCATCAGCATGTTTCTGTCATTACCCATCAAGAGCGACAGTTTGCAGGCATATACCCTGATGGTGCAGGCGGCTCAGGCGATTGCGCACGAACTCGATGGCGAACTGAAAGACGAGCACCGCAGCGTGATGACCCGCCAGACCCTGGAGCATGAACGCCAGCGGGTAATCGAATATGATCGCAAGCGGCGCTTGAACCGGACCTAGAAATACGTGAACCGTGAAGAACTTGAAGATTTAAGAGCGACCATCAACCAGCACAACTATCGTTATTACGTGCTGGACGATCCGGAGGTGCCGGACGCTGAATATGACCGCTTGATGCGGGCACTATTGGCCGCCGAGGCGGAGCATCCGGAGTGGGTGACGCCGGACTCGCCATCCCAACGGGTCGGAGCGGCGCCGCTCACAGAATTCAGGCCCGTCAAACACCTTTTACCCATGCTGTCTCTCGATAACGTGTTCAACGAGGACGAGCTGCGTGCCTTCGATAAGCGTGTACGGGACCGTCTGCGCACGGACGCCCCGGTTGGCTATGCTTGTGAACCCAAATATGATGGCATCGCCGTCAGTATTCTTTACCGCGATGGCATTCTGGAACGGGCGGCGACCCGGGGAGATGGAGCGACAGGCGAGGATATCACTCTAAATGTAAGAACCTTGAGGTCGGTTCCGTTGCGGCTTCTGGGGAAAGGCTGGCCACAGGTCATGGAAGTTCGAGGCGAAATTTACATGCCCAGGTCGGAATTCCTTGCACTGAACGCACGGGCCCAGGAAGACGGATCAAAAATATTTGTTAATCCGCGAAATGCGGCGGCGGGAAGTCTTCGACAGCTCGATCCCGGCGTCACTGCTCGCCGCGGCCTTATGATGTGCGCTTACGGGGTTGGATATCTCGAAGGCGAGCCGGTGGCGACGACGCACACCGCCACGCTGCATGCCTTGTCCAGATGGGGCTTCGTAACCAGTCAGGAAATGAAGGCGGTGGAGGGGATTGATGCCTGTCTTGAATATTTCCAGCAACTGGAGAACCGTCGGGCAGGGCTGAGCTACGACATTGACGGTGTCGTATTCAAGGTCGACAATCTTGAACTTCAAAGCGAGCTGGGGTTTGTCTCCCGCGCGCCGCGCTGGGCGATTGCGCACAAGTTTCCCGCACAGGAAGAAACCACGGAAGTGCACGCCGTCGAATTTCAGGTGGGGCGTACCGGAACCATTACACCGGTAGCGCGTCTGCGGCCCGTTTTTGTAGGCGGCGTTACGGTGTCAAACGCCACCCTGCACAACCAGGATGAAATCCGGCGTCTCGGACTGATGATTGGCGACAGCGTCATTATTCGAAGAGCGGGTGATGTCATCCCCCAGGTTGTTTCGGTCATAACCAGCAGGCGTTCCGCGGACGCCCGTCCGATCGAATTTCCCACAGCGTGCCCTATTTGCGGTTCTGAGGTGCATCGCACCGAAGGAGAGGCTGCCGTGCGATGTACCGGTGGCCTGGTGTGCCCCGCCCAGCGCAAGGAGGCCATCCGGCATTACGCTAGCCGCCTGGCCATGGACATTGAGGGCCTGGGCACCAAATTGATAGATGTGCTTGTCGATGCGGACATGTTAAGCGGGGTTGCGGACATCTATAAGCTGCAGGCTGATCAGCTGGCGAGTCTGGACCGTATGGGCGCGAAATCGGCGGGTAAACTTGTTGCGGCAATTGAGCGCAGCAAACAGACGACCCTGCCGCGTTTTCTTTACGCACTGGGGATTAGGGAAGTCGGGCAGGCAACGGCGGCCGCCCTCGCGATGCACTTTCGTGATCTCGAAACAATTCTCGATGCAGACATGGATGCGTTAATGGCAGTAACGGATGTAGGGCCTGTCGTTGCCCGGCATATCCATGAATTTTTTAGCGAGCCCAATAACAGGCGCGTAATCGCGACTCTCCTCGAATGCGGCGTGGAATGGCCGGTCCTGCCTCCGGCAGAAGCTTCGGCACGCTTGCTTGCAGGCCAGACGTATGTCATTACCGGTACGCTCGAATCCATGACCCGGGAAGAGGTAAAAGAGCGCCTGCAGGCGCTCGGCGCAAAAGTGAGCGGCAGCGTTTCGGCCAGGACTGACGCGCTGATCGCGGGCGCGAGTGCGGGCTCCAAGCTGGATAAGGCGCAACAGCTGGGCATTCGCATACTGGACGAAGCGGCACTGCGGAAACTGATTGGAGATGAGTGATGAGACTGTGCGTTTGTGCACTGTCTTTAACCCTGGTCACATCGTTATACGGATGCAGCGCTTCGCCACCGAAGAACCCCCAGGATCTTTGCGAAGTCTTCAAGGAGAAGTCGCGCTGGTACAAGTATGCCAAATCCGCATCCGAGCGCTGGGGCGCGTCAATTCCCGTAACCATGGCCATCATGTACCAGGAATCCGGCTTCGCCCAGTTTGCCAAGCCGCCACGAAGAAAAATTCTCTGGATCATTCCCGGCCCGCGTGCAAGTGATGCTTTTGGTTACGCTCAGGCCTTGAATTCCACCTGGGAATGGTATCTGAAGGAATCCGGCCGAGAGGTAGCGAGTCGCAACAGTTTCGCCGATGCCGTGGATTTTATAGGGTGGTATAACCACAAAAGTGGCACATTGGTAAAAATTTCCAGTCAGGATGCATACAATCTCTATCTGGCCTATCACGAAGGGCAGGGCGGTTACAAGCGCGGCTCATACCGCAAGAAACAATGGTTGATCGCAATTGCCCGCAGGGTCGCCTCGCGAGCCACCAGCTATCAGCGACAGCTTGAACAATGTACCAAGCAACTTGAGCGGCCATGGATCGTGAACTTTTTCAGATCGCTCGCTGACAAACCCAAGGAGCCCTGACTATTCTGCCGCTGCCGATACCTTCAATTGCCAGCTTTGCGTCTGGGCGTGGCAAGGGCAGTTAGATACGTTATTAATCAAAAGAGGCATGTTTGATCCGGATAAGGTTTAAAAAGCGATCACGAGTTATGGCGAGTCTTATCGCCAGTATGGCTTTCATTTGCCTGGCGATCTGGGGCTGGGGTTTGCCGGTGCGTACGGCGCTGGGATTTCTGTTGATTTGTTTAATTTTTTTATTGCTGATTGTAGCGTTTGCGGCTCTACTGGGCTGGCTTATCGGCAAGGTGCGGCGGCTGGATGACGATCAACACGGACAGTCAGATTGAGTCCGGCGTGTTCACTCTTGGTCCTCAGTCTATCCGGCACAGGCCTGTTCTATACTGAGGCGAAAATAATCGGAGAAAATTCATGAGTGATTTAAACATTCGGGTAAGGGATATGCAGTTCGTCATTCATGAACTGTTTGAATTCGAAAATCATTGTCACGCCCTGGGGTATGAAGAGGTTTCCCGTGATCTGGTTGACGCAATGCTCGAGGAAATGGCGAAATTCTGCGAAAACGTGCTGGCTCCGCTCAATGCAGTCGGCGACGCGGAAGGCTGTCGGCTTGAGGGCCATGAAGTGCACACGCCGACAGGTTTCAAAGAAGCCTATCACCAGTACGTAGCAGCCGGATGGCCGTCCATGAGCCACGAGACGGAAGCGGGCGGGCAAGGGCTGCCGGAATCTCTGGGTACTTTCGTAAGCGAAGCGATAGGAACCGCAAACTGGGCATGGACCATGTATCCAGGTCTGTCCCACGGCGCCATGCGCACTCTGGCAATTCACGGTACTGAAGCGCAGAAACAGGTTTATTTGCCAAAGCTGGTAGAGGGTAGCTGGACCGGAACCATGTGCCTGACCGAAGCACACTGCGGCACGGACCTGGGCATGCTGAGAACCAGGGCAATTCCTCAGGAAGACGGAAGTTACCGGATTGAGGGAACCAAAATTTTCATTTCCGCCGGCGAACATGATCTTGCGGATAACATCGTTCATATCGTTTTGGCGCGGTTGCCCGGAGCGCCCGAAGGCACCAAGGGGATCTCACTTTTTGTTGTACCGAAATTTTTACCGGAAACCAACGAACGCAATGCGGTTTATTGCGGATCGCTGGAACATAAGATGGGAATTCATGGTAATTCGACCTGTGTTTTGAATTTCGACGGCGCCACCGGGTTTCTGGTCGGGCCTCCGAACCGCGGTTTGAACTGCATGTTTACCTTCATGAATCGCGCACGCCTGGGAACGGCCATGCAAGGGTTGGCGCATGCTGAACTGGGATATCAGAAGTCTCTGAAATACGCGAAGGAGCGCTTGCAGATGCGCTCTCTGACCGGTGCAAAAAACCTTGAAGGACCGGCAGATCCAATCATTGTGCACCCGGATGTACGCCGGATGCTGTTGACCCAGAAAGCATTGACCGAAGGCCATCGCATGCTTGGCTATTTTGCCGCCTTGCAGCTCGATGTGGAAAATCGCAGCCAGGACGAAGCGGCCAAACGGCGAGCCGCCAACATGCTGGCGCTGTTAACGCCAATTGCCAAGGCATTCATGACGGAAACCGGTTTTGAATGTGCCAATCTGGCAATGCAGATCTATGGCGGGCATGGCTACATACGCGAATCGGGGGTGGAGCAGAATGTGCGGGACAGTCGTATCGCAATGCTTTATGAAGGGACGACGGGTATCCAGGCTCTCGACCTGCTGGGACGCAAAATTCTTTTGACCCAGGGAGAAAGCCTTAAAGCATTTACCGCGATCATCGATAAATTCTGCAAGGCGCACGGCAGCGGCGAAATGCAGGAATTTACCGAGCCTCTGGCGAAACTCAACAAGCAATGGGGCGAGATGACCATGAAGATCGGCCTGGGGGCAATTCAGAATCAGGACGAAGTTGGTGCGGCGTCAGTGGATTATGTCATGTATGCAGGCTACGTCACGCTTGCCTATTTCTGGGCGCTTGCGGCCAGGGTTGCACAGGAGAAACTGCAGGGCGGAGCGGTTGACCCAGGTTTTTATCACAGCAAAATCAAGACCGCACGTTTCTATTACAGACGGGTATTGCCGCGCACCCGGGCACACGCTTACGCAATCGCAGGCGGCGCTGATTGCATGATGGATTTCGAGCTGGAGGATTTTTAAAAAAAGCCGCCGGATTACGGCGGCAAGTCTGGCATTGCGATATACCTCCATGTGGAAGCGGGTGAGGAACCTCGCTTCCAACCCTGACCCGAATCAGACAGGACGAATTATTCACGTCAGTTGCCGCTACATTAACGGGCCAGTAGTCTCCTGTAAATACAAATACAAACCATTCTCATTAAGAGTTTCTTCCTGTGTGACGAGCCGCACAATTTTGTTGTGCGTGCCGGCGGGGTTTCCGGGAGTGGCCCCGATACTTTCGTCAATGTACGGATGAATTTATACTGTGCCGGGATTTTCAAACCGGGAATCCACATTTCATCGAGATCAGTGCATGCCTTCTTATGAAACCATTGATGCCATCGCGGATGCTTATAATCCAGCGCTCTTTCTGGCTTACATGATCTTCGCCGTAATCTGGTGGAAGCAGGGGGACCGGTTGGCAGTGCTTAAAGGCATCGCGGGGCTCAGCGTCGCATACGGCTTGATGGTAGTTGACGGGCAAATGCGAATTTGGGAAGGCTTAGGCCTGGATTACAGTACGCATACCGCAGTCGCACTGGCCTTGGTGATTTTCCATCTGCACAATCGTTCCTGGCGAAGTGCGGCCGCGTTGCTTATTTCGATGAGTCTGTTGGTGTACTTTGCAGTAATGGTTTACCAAAAATATCACACGTTAACGGACATTTTGACAACTGCAATAGTTGTCGGGCCGGTGACCGTGATCCTGTATGCCTTGGCAGGGCGGGCATATCGATCTCAGCATCCTCGGGGCGATGGAGGTGTCCGAGACAGGAGACCTCGCCAACTGGATGGTCCCTGGCAAGATGATCAAAGGCATCGGCGCGCAATGGACCTCGTGGCCGGGGTC
>CAZXLJ010000141.1:0-7441 GCA_964641175.1 uncultured Cellvibrionaceae bacterium | reverse complement strand
GACTTGGCTCGAGCTTTGTAAGCGGGTGCATCATCGGCATCCCTGCCGCAAGTTCAACTTCTTGAACACCTCCGGCCACGCCATCCATGGCGTGTCGCGTTTCGGACGACGATACTCGTCGCTGATTCCGAAACGCCCTCTCCTGGGCACCAAATCTAAAGGAAGGCTGATCCAGCAATGGATCAGCCTTTTTTGGTTTCGCCCAGGGCCGGACTTGGCTCGAGCTTTGTAAGCGGGTGCATCATCGGCATCCCTGCCGCAAGTTCGCTTCTTCTACAAATTCTCCAACGACGCCATATCAATCACAAACCGGTACTTCACATTGCTTGCCAGCATGCGCTCGTAGGCTTCGTTGATGTCTTGCATGCGGATGATCTCGATATCGGAAACTATGCCGTGTTCGGCGCAGAAATCGAGGAGTTCCTGGGTCTCGGCGATGCCGCCGATTAATGAGCCTGCGACAGATTTGCGGCCGAGGACCATGGGCGAGGTGTTGAGTATCGGTTCGAGTGGGCCGAGGTAGCCTACCAGTACCAGCGTTCCGTTGATGTTCAGTGTGGGTATGTAGGGGTTGATGTCGTGGGCGTAGGGGACGGTGTCGATGATGAGGTCGAATTGTCCGGTCACCGCTGACATTTCCTCGGCACGGCTGGACAATACAACCTGGTCTGCACCCAGCCGCCGGGCATCTTCTTCTTTGCCCGGCGAGCGGGTAAACAGGGTGACCTGGGCGCCCAGTGCTTTGGCAAGTTGCAAGGCCATATGGCCCAGGCCGCCCAGACCGACCACCGCAACCCGGCTGCCCTCGCCGACTTTCCAGTGGCGTAGCGGCGACCAGGTGGTGATGCCGGCACACAGTAGCGGCGCCGCGCCTGCCATATCCAGACCGTCAGGCACTCGCAGGAGGAATTTTTCGGAGGTAATAATGTGCTTGCTGTAGCCACCATAGTTGGGTGAATGATCATGCCTGTCGGTGGCGTTGTAGGTCAGGGTGGGAAATTCGACACAATATTGTTCCTGGCCCTGACTGCAGGGATGGCACCTGCGGCAGGAATCGACCATACAGCCAACTCCGACAATATCCCCGGTTTTAAAGCCAGTGACCTTGCTTCCCAAAGCCTTGATCCGTCCGATTATTTCATGACCGGGGACTACCGGATACATTGTCCCGCCCCAGTCGTTGCGCGCGGTGTGCAGATCGGAATGGCAGACACCGCAGAAAAGAATTTCTATCTCCACATCGTCAGGACGCAACGAACGGCGGTTGAATTCAAAGGGGATCAGGGGTTCGGTGGCACTGAACGCGGCATAGCCTTGAGTTTTCATTGAAAGCTCTCCCGAATTGTCATGATGGATATCGGCACCCGTCACATTGGTGAGTTTAAAGACGGCCTTCAGGTCGGTGTGTGTTTGAAGATGTAAAGCGAGACAGGAAAAATACGCTCCCCGTGAGAATTTGGACGGCGGAGCGCGCTACCTATGGTCTGAAGTAATCGGCGGGCATCCCTGCTCGCGAACAGCTTTTAAAGTTGAAAATTTGTATTCAGCTTCGCATCCGAGCTGCCGCCCACCATCACGGCGAATTCACCCGGTTGTACGATAAACTTGCCGTTGTTGTCGTAAAAACCCAATTCAGCTTCTGTCAGGACAAATTCAACCCGTTCAGCTTTGCCAGCTGCCAGATTGATTTTTTTGAACCCTTTCAGCTCTTTGATCGGACGGACCGGGCTTGCGACCTTATCACGCAAATACAGCTGCACCACTTCTTCCCCAGCCACCTTCCCGCTGTTTTTCACAGTGACAGTAATGCTAATCGCTTTCTTGTCGCGCATATCCACTTTGAGGTCAGAGTAGTCAAAACGGGTATAGCTCAGCCCGTGGCCAAACGGATACAGCGGGGAGTTCTTCTCGTCGGTGTAATGAGACCAGAATACATTTTGCGTGGAGTCGGGCCGACCCGTATTGAACTCACGGTAGGTATACGGCAGTTGGCCCAGCGCTCTGGGGAAGCTCATCGGCAGTTTGCCGCTGGGGTTGTAATCCCCGAACAGCACGTCCGCAATGGCCAGACCGCTTTGTGAGCCAAGCTGCCAGGTCTGCACAATCGCCGGGATATGGGCGTCGGCCCAGCTAAGCACCAGCGGTCTGCCACTGGCGACCAGCAGCACGATGTTTTTGTTCACCGAGTAAATTTCTTCGAGGAGCTCCTGCTGCAGGCCGGGAAGATCGAGACGGGTTCTGCTGCGGCCTTCACCGGACTGGAATCCATGTTCGCCCAGCATCATCACGACCACCTCCGAATTCTTCGCAAGTCTTTTGGCTTCCTTGAAACCGCTGCGATCAGTGACGTTGATTTCCATCGGAGCGCCGAACTCCTCGACGCCAGTGCTGAGTTTTGCACCCTCAGCGTATTGGACCGAATCAGTGTAACGCTGCATTCCCTCAAGTAGAGATATGGCTGTGTTTTTGTCCGCTTCTGCGCGCCAGGTTCCCAACGGGCTGTTTTTATCATTCGCCAGAGATCCGATAACGGCTATTTTCTTCTGCGTTTTGCTCAGCGGCAGCAAATCCCCTTCATTCTTGAGCAGCACTATCGACTTGCGTGCCATATCGTGGGCCGCGGCCAAATGGTCCTTATGCAGCAGCAGGGTTTTTTCGCGCTCTTCGCTGATATAACGGTAAGGGTCGTCGAACAGACCCAGTTCGTATTTCACGGTGAGAATGCGGCGTACGGCGTCATCGATCAGCGTCTGGTCAACCTGACCGGTCTTGACCAGATCCTCGAGGTGATGAATATAGGCGAAACCTTCCATATCCATATCAGAGCCTGCTTTTACCGCCAGCTCCGCCGCCGCCTCGTTATTGCCCACAAATCCGTGCGGCACCATCTCCTGGATTGACGCCCAGTCCGAGACCACAAAGCCCTCAAAGCCCCACTGCTGTTTCAAAATATCACGCACGAGAAATTCCGAACCGGTCGCGGGGATCCCGTTGAGCGTGTTGAACGCATTCATAAAAGTTTTTGCGTCGGCCTCGACGGCAGCCTTGAATGGCGGCAGTACCGTATTGAACAGGGTGTAATTACTGATATCAACGCGGTTGTAATCCCGTCCACCCTCGGCGAATCCATAAGCTGCAAAATGTTTGGCGGTTGCGGCAATGGTGTCAGAGGCAGCAAGATCTTTGCCCTGAAATCCCTGAATGCGTGCTTTGGCTACCAGCGAACCGAGGTAGGGATCTTCTCCCGCACCTTCCGCAACGCGCCCCCAACGGGCATCGTAGGAAACATCGACCATCGGCGCGAAGGTCCAGTTGACGCCTTGCGCCGAAGCTTCAACGGCAGCGATGCGGGCGGAGCGCTCGATCGCCCCCAAATCCCAGCTGGCGGCTTCTGCCAGAGGGATCGGAAACATGGTTTTATAGCCGTGGATAACATCCAGGCCGAATATCAGCGGAATACCCAGTCGCGTCTGCTCGACTGCAATTTTCTGAAACTCACGAACATTTTTATGGCCGATTACATTCAGAACGGACCCCACGCGGCCGGTGCGCAGATGGTCATATTTTTTCTTCTGATCGGCCTGATTCGGGACAGGGCCGGTGGCGTCCCAGAAGCCGTTGTATTGGTTCATCTGGCCGACCTTCTCGGTCAGCGTCATTTTTTTCAGCAAGGCGTCGACCCTGGCTGCCGTGTCACTGGCAGGCTGCTGCGCCCATCCATACGCAGAAACGAGGATGGTACTGCCCGCTCCAATCAATTTTACCCAGCGCATTTTCTCTCCTGTGTCTTTTATCTGAATTATTGTTTATAGACCCACCACGCGGCGGATGTAGCGCCTCACTCCACCCGCCTGAGAGACCGGTAACGGCGCGGGCGGCAGGTACAGCAGATTGCCCCGCTCAGGGCAAGGGCGAGAATACCAGATGTGGCCTGTCATTGTCGGCGGCAAACCTGTTGTTTATCCGGCCTTTCCCGGCACCTGCAGAACCGCATCCAACGCGGGTTTGGCACGGCGTTCCCGATCGAACAGCATCGGGAAGTTGGTTCGGCCCGGCACCGGGTAATCGTTCTTCCACGACATGCCGTCGTGTACTCCCCAGAGGGTGACCCGATCAATTTTGTCGCGGTTGTTATAAAAGAGTTCAAAAAGTTCCTGATACCGCGCCGTGAGTTGCTGCTGCACGTCGGCCGGCAGCCCTTGCCGATACGGATCGAGATAGGTGCGAAATTCTTCCAGCTGAAACTGGGGGTGAGCCATCCCCATGCCGATGATTTGCCCTTCGCGGGTTAGAGGCAGGACATCCACATCCAGCTCAGTGATCATGACTTTTAACCCAAGTGCGGCGTAAGCGTCGATGGCTGCCTGGATATATTCGGTTTTGGGGTAATTCAGGCCCCAATGCCCCTGGATACCGATCCCGTCGATCCTGATCCCGTGCTCTTGCAGCATTTTTGCCATGCGCACAATGCCATCGCGCTTGGTCGGTCGCCAGGCATTGAAGTCGTTGTAATACAGCTCGGTGTCTGGGGCATATCGACTGGCGAACTCAAAAGCATGGCGCACCAGCGTATCCCCGTCACCCACACCTTTGACCCAGGTTGTCGGCCGGTAGGAGCCATCATCGTCAATGACCTCATTCACCACGTCCCACGCCTGCACGCGCCCGGCATAGCGCCCCGCCACCGCCTCGATGTGCTGCCGCATCCGCTCAATCTGCGCTTCCGGGGTATTGGGTCTGCCCGATTCGTCGAGGAAAAACCATTCGGGAGTCTGGTTATGCCACACCAGGGTATGACCCACCATGTGCAAGCCATGCCGCTCGCCGAATTCCACAAATGTATCGGCGGGCGCGTAATTGAACACGCCACGTTCCGGGCTGATAACCTCAGCTTTCATCACGTTTTCCACGGTGATGGTATTGAAATGCTTCAACACTACCTCCGTGGATGCCGCATCCTCACCCACCGTGATGTCTTCATTGAGAGCGGTACCGACCAGAAAAGCGTCCTTATAAACAGTCTTTAATGCTGCCGATGATTGCTCAGGTGCTGTCTCGGACACCTGTTCCGGCGTATCCGTGCAGCTTGAGAAAACTACCGCCATCACCGACCAGTAAACCAGTTTATTCACAAGCAATTGCCCCTTTAAAAGTGGAGGATTATGCGCGCTGCCCTTTGCAGAAGCAGGTCAAATGAGCAGGCTCCAGATCCATACTGTCAAAAATGAACACATCAGACTATAGCCGATGATGGTCGACACCAGCCGCGGCGCGAGCTGGTAGGACATTGCCAGGGCACTGGTGGAAATCATGGCGGGCATTGCGGCCTGTAATACGATGGCTTTCCGCATCAATAGTTCCAGCTCCAGTGGGCTTACCAGTGCCAAAGCTATTAGGGGCTTGATGACCAGTATCAGGATGATCGCCAGCAGAATTATTCCCGCTTCCGCGCGCTCGATCCGTAAACGCCACTGCAAGCCGACTGCGACCATCACCACCGGCACCAGCGTTGCGGCCAACCGTTGCAAGACATCATTAATGAGAGCAGGGACTTCGACAAACCCCAGAGCGAAGCCACATGGAAGCGCTATAAATGGAGGAAACTTCAGCATTTTTTGCCACAGGGGCGCCGGGTCCCGGTCCACCTGGGGCGAATACCTGTTGGCAATGGCGACGCCCAGCGTATTCAACGCAACAAAGGTGCCCAACTGGTCATAGAGAATGGCAAACGGGATGGCTTCCGCTCCGAGGTGGGCCTCGATCAGCGGAATACCAATAAACGTGGTATTGCCCAAGGTGATAACCAGCAGCATCGCGCCGGTGACAGTCGGGCTCCAGCCACGCCACCGTGCCAGCAGCCAGGTGCCAGCTGCGCTGCAACCCATTACCAGCCAGGCGATAATTACCGGGGCCAGAATGGCTGCGCTGAGGGTAACCTTGGGAATCTGGATCAGTATGAGTGCCGGTAGCGCGATATAGATGACATAGAGATTTAAAACCTGCGCCGAGGATGCCGGAAACTGCGGCAGGCGCTGAAGGAGTTTCCCAATGGTCAGACAGGTAATGGCAAGGAGAATATTCGACATTCAAACACAACCGGATACAACAAACGTCAAGGCCGCACCGCGTCTACTGACGTGCGGACGGGCCGGATAAAAAGCGACGCTCATCTTATGGACTCCGGCTGAGGATCACTAATTGATGCGACCTATTGGATTACCACAACCAATAGAAAACAACGTCGTATATAACATCGTCATATCCGGCCTTTGCCTCTGATAGAATCCCCCTGCGCTGGCTTACTCATCCAAGGAACTGCTCCCCTATGCGAACGAATTATTTGCTGGCCCTGCTAATCGCTCCGCTGGTCTTTAGTGGATGCGCAACGACCGGACTGACGGCATCCACCGCTTACACTGATTCGAATCAAGTGGTACTGGAGAACAGTCAGGTGTTTACGCACTACTCCGCCATCACCGACCACACTTATCGCCTAAAGACAGTGGTACCTGGTAATTATGTTGACGCAGATGTCGGGCAGTCCTACCCACTGATCATCAAGATCGACGGGCAGTGGGATTTTCCCCTTGTTTTCGGGGCCTACAACTGCGTGGCTTTTGACGGGCAGATGCCGCAGGCCGTGGTGGTCGGTGTTGACTGGGGAGATGTCGAAGGAGACATTCACGCGATCAGATCCCGCGACCTGATGCCGGCACCCGTCGCACAGTATCCCCAAAGCGGTTACGCAAAAAACTTCCTGCGGGCATTGACTGAAGAAATCATTCCCGAGCTCGAAAGACGTTATCGCCTGAATGGTGAGCGGGTTTTGGTTGGCGGGTCAACCGGAGCCGTCTTTGCCACTTATGCGTTGCTCGAACACCCCGCGGCATTCACAGGGGCCATCGCGATTGCCGGAGGCTACGGCGATTTCCAGGCTGTGTTCAAGCAGCAGTTGCACGCGCTTGGACATACCGATGCCTTGGCCGGAAAGCGTTTGTATATGGGTGCAGGAAGTCTCGACGAGGTTGCGCCTCAGGTAGCGACGCTGGCCCAAGCCATTGAAAAGGCTCAACCGAAAGGGTTTGATGTGCGGCTGGACCACGTGATCGGCTACGGCCATTCCGGCATGAATATCCCGGGCTACGCCGCCGGTTTCCAGCACGTTTTCAGCAGGCCGTCCCTGACTCTGCCGGCCGGCAAACTCGCCAAACATGCTGGCATTTACCGGTCCGCTGAAGACAGCATGGATCTGAAGGTCAATTACACGACCAATGGCCTCGAGTTTATATTCGGAAATTACCCGCCGTTACGACTGGATGCGCAATCGGAAAATACGTTTTACCATCCCGGCCGATGGCTGAGCCTTACATTCAATGGTGACCAGGTGACTGTTGATTCTCCATCCGGCAAAGAGCACTACCTGCGGGTCGTCGGCAACTAG
>CAZXLJ010000140.1:0-7557 GCA_964641175.1 uncultured Cellvibrionaceae bacterium | reverse complement strand
CGGACTTAATCAGAGGTTCCCTAGCAATTAAAGCTGCCCGAAGAATCATAATTTACACAGCCTGCAGGGCCCCGGTGCAATCGGTGTCCACCAGACGCCGGCAGTCCTGTTCCTGTTTCCTTCGCCCTGAGCGGATTTCGAATGAATCCGGCAACCGCGAAGCAACTAAGGCAAGTCGCGACCGGAGACAGGTGTTTTTAATCCGGAATTTTCGAAGCGGACAGCCGGCAGTTAAAACAGTTGCGTCCGTTTCAGGCAAAGCCGATGTTTCTACTCGAGGAGTTGCGGAAGCACAACAATACGGAGGGAAGCAGAGGATGGATCGACGGCGCCGGAAGGCGCCGTCTTCCGCTACAGTCGCCGGAACGACTTTCGCGATTTACAGTACAACGATGTTTTCAGCCTGCGGACCTTTCTTGCCCTGAGTAACAGTAAATTGAACCTTTTGCCCTTCCAGCAAGGTTTTAAACCCTGTGCCGGTGATCGCGCTGAAGTGAGCAAAAACATCTGGACCGGATTCTTGTTCGATGAATCCAAAACCTTTTGATTCATTAAACCATTTTACGGTGCCGGTGGTAGTAGACATAGTCAGATCCTATCAAGCGAATTGTCATAAAGGCCTTTGTCAAGGCTGCTGGGCTGAAAGCGAGGCGATGTACTTATGAAGAACAGGACGAGGTACTGCTGAGGTGACGTCGAAATGGCAGGCATAAATAGACTTCGTACTTTCAAGCCAGAGTGATTATAAACAGATTGAAGGGCGAGTCAAGAACCCCGATTGTGTCACAAAACGCCCCGAAAACTACACGTAATATTGCCCGATGCAACCGCTTCAAACGCGGCCGCCGCAGACAGGCCGGCGGTCACTCGTGCTATCATGCGCGGCCATATTCCCAGCAACCATCCGTGTCGGACGACGGCACTCAGGAGATATTATGGCCCTAGAAATTCGAGACGATCTGGTCGTCACCATTCATTACACGCTTACTGACGACGATGGAAATGTCATCGACTCGTCCAGCGACGCAGAGCCTTTGCCTTATCTGCATGGCGCCAATAACATTATTCCCGGTCTGGAAAGCGCGCTCGCGGGCAAGCGTGAAGGCGACTCTCTTCAGATCCGTGTGGCACCCGCCGAAGGCTACGGAGAAATAATCCCCGAACTCATCCAGGTAGTCGATCGCTCTGCTTTTCAGGGTGTCGACGCCATCGAACCGGGCATGAACTTCCAGGCGCAGGATCCCAGCGGGCAAACGCGCAATATCGTGGTTAAAGACGTATCGAATGACTCGGTCACTGTCGATGGCAACCACCCACTGGCCGGCGTCACATTAAATTTTGATGTCAATGTCGTGGGCGTCCGTGAAGCCACACCCGAAGAAATCGAGCACGGCCACGTACATTAATTGCACATCTGTTAAGCAGTGGCGCGATTTTTCCGGTACCGTCCCGAATCGTTTCACTGCATGATTCCAGAGATGGGGTCGCTCGATAACCTCTGTACTGGCTTCTGGCCATCCGGCTACGGAGGCTAGAAGGAAGTCTGCATCAATCCGTGCATTTCAGGTTTTCTCATGAAAAAGGTGATTGGTTTCGCGATCCTCCTGCCCCTGCTGTTTGCCGGGATCTACCGGGTGTGGTTCATCCGGAATCACGAACCTCAACCCCCCGTCGAAATCCTCGGAAATCCAATCGGCTCCACTCCTGCCCGAACTGAACGCAGTCCCGATGCCAGGGGGCAACCACCCGCGCAATCACCTTCCTCGCCAGCGCCGTCGCGACCGCCCGTCGAAGCCCCGGCAGCGGGCTTGAGTCCGGCTATCAGCGATACCGCCACTCCGCCTGCGACTCTTTACACCCGCTTTGAGAATGAAGCGATTGATCCACAGTGGAGTCAGGAACACGAAATCATGATCGAAACCTTCCTGTTTGGCAGTCCTGGATACGTCGATCTGGACATCGAATCTATCAGCTGCAAGTCAACGCTCTGCGAAATCAAGGTTTCCGAGCGGGACAATACCGTGTGGGCCAAAGTCGCGCATGATCTGGCGCGCGAACAGGGTTGGGAATCTACCTCCTGGAAATACGCGGATTATTATGACTCAAACGGGAAACGGATTATTCATGCCGTCGTGGGAAAATCCAGACCGGACCAGTGAACCGGATACCACGCTGACGGACTGCACGCCACAACACACCCGCCGCGGCGCTCCGGGTCCCATGTTTTATAAAAAACTCGGCTAGACTCATAGAATCCTGCGAAATCCAGCGAAAACAATAAAGACGGCCAGGCACAGCTATGACTCATCCGAAACCGGGCGATCGCGATCCCGTTATCGCGCTTTATACGCCGTTCCTTCAAGGGCTTTATATCGGCGAACTGGTGAACCAGTTTCGACAATTGAGTGCCATCAAGGGTTACAAGCTGGTCATAATTCGCACCGGTAGCTTCGGACAATTCAATGAACCCTTCATGTGTGATGGCATTGACGGAGCCATCATATTACGAAATGCAATTTCACCCGCGCTCGCGGAAACATTTCTTAAAAGACAAATTGCTTGTGTCTCCATTGCGTACGACTACTTCCCGCTGAAGCTGCCCCTGATCATTTCGGATCATGCCCAGGGCATGGCGCTGGCGTTCGAACATTTGCTGAGCCGGAAAACAGACCGTATCGTCTTTGTCGGCGACATGAGTCATTACGATGTGCGCAAGCGTTACGAAAGTTACTGTGAACTCCATGACCGGCACAACCTTCCTATACAGGAAGAAAACCTTATTAATGTCAGCGATGCCTTGCTTTCTGGCGGCAAGTCCGCTGCAAAAACCTATATCGAAAGACGGCTGCAACCTTCTGCGGTAATTTTCGGCAGCGGCCTGACGGGTATCGGCTTTATACAGGATTTGAAAACACTCATCGACACACCGCGAGTATCGCCCGAGTTCGTCTGCTTTGATGCACTCCCGTTGATCCCGGTTTTTACGCCGGAGATGGCAAGCATTGACCAGAATCTTCACCTGATCGCGTACCGGGCTTTCACTGTACTGGATGACCAGTTGAAAGGTGAGGTCCCTGCGCTGGTCACTTCCGTTCCACCCAAACTGATCCGGGTCAGTGATAATCCCGCGGACTGTTATGATGCCTTTATGGCTACCTGTGTCGACTTGCCGGAATTTCATAACCCCTATTACATGAAATCCCTGGTCGGCAGCCTGTACGAGTGGCCTGGGCAGGCACTTGGGTCGCAACTGAACCACTTGATGAGTATTGCCCCGCTGTTCAAGAAGTTTATGGGAATCGCAAGCCTGTCACGATGCTATGCGGATTCCGCAAGCCAGTCATGGATCAAACTCACGAACGTGTTTTCTGTCCACGATATAGTCAAATATGACCTCGCTGATCGCGCGGGTCTCTGCCTCGCTTCGAAGTTCCCCCCCTCGCAACTGCAAGATATTTTTGAGGCTCACGATACCTCGGTCCATCTGCCAGTTCGGGTTCTGGACAAGTTCTGGGGAGTTCTCTCGTTTTTCGGAACTTCTTCAAGTCATACGCCAGCCAGCAGCTACTTTGGATTCGCTGGCTACGTCGAGAACCTGGTCGGCATGTATGAAAAGGAACTGGAAATAAAAGCTCTCAAGAAACGCCTTGCGGATCCTGTCAGTCCCGTGGCGGGCCACGTTCCATTCGAGCCTGATCCCGAAGCAACCGTGGAGTGGAATATTGAAAGCAATCTGACTACCTGGAACGCGAATGCCCTTGCGAAATTGGGTTACACATCTAACGTCGAAAATGAAATCTTCCGCAACATGGAAATTACTGATCGAATTCATCATGACGACTACGAGACCGTCAGGGCAGCGATCAGCGATTGTATTTCAACTCGTTCAGTCGTGCAGTTCCACGCACGGTTCCGGGGCAAAAGGAATCAGTACTTCGATGTCATCATGCAAGGTCAACCCACGCTGGAGAAAGAAAGCCGGGTAAAGTCGATAGTGTTCAATGTCGGTGTTACCGACATGGTGCAGTGAGCGACTTATGTTGAATCTTGACGGCACTGAATGGCAAACCTCGGAAGTCATCTGGATTGTCACGGCATTTTTGATGCTGAACATCCTGGTAACCCTGGTCATCACGCACCGCCTCCTGGAGGAAAGACGCAAAAACCGGTTGGCCTCAAAATCACCACCGATTGACCAGACGTCCGTGCTGCTCGATTTTATTCAGACCCAGTTCCAGAACACAAAATCCTACAACCAGTCCTTGGACACCACCCGCAAACCGCTGAACCGGGAGGTCGTCCATCTGCGATCTGCCTATCTGAAGATCGAAGAAAAGGCCATTGCGCATCGGATCGGTTCCTCCCAGTACTGGCATTATCTGAACGATAACCTGCTTAAGCTCGTCAAAATATTGTTCCCCCATGCAGTCAAGAAGAATGATGAGATTGCAGCCCTGGAAGCGCGTATCGCCGGCCTGAAGGACCGGGTCCTGGCAATTTCGCATGGCAACAGCAATCCCGGCATTGAACAGCATAAGGCACGTGCCATTGCATCCCTCGAAGGCATCACGGCGCAACACATCGAAAAGCGTTTCGACGCATCAACGCTCGAAGCAAAACTGCGGAAACTTGAAAACGTGCTGGACGTTTTTGAAGATCCGGAAGCTCGGCGTAGCCACCTGATCCAGAAAAGACAAAAGCAATATATTGCTCGAAGTGAGCAGCAGATAGGACTTTTAAGCGCACTGACAAAAGAGAACTTCAATGGTATCGAATCGCTTCACAAGAAATTGGGAAGCTCTGAAGCCGTAGCCGGGGAACTGCATAAGTTCAAGGCGGAGAATGAACAATTGTCTCAGCAAATCGCCCAGTTAAAATCCGAACTCAGCAGCTTCCAGAATAAAATTCAAATGGCTGGCACCTCCTCAGATTCGAGTGAGGACAAAAAGCTGCGTGCGACTGCGATACAGCTCACGGATATTACCGACGAGCTTATCAAAGCCAATGAACTTGAAATCGAGCGCTTGCGGGACGTCATCGCTAACCAGCGGGTTTCCATGGTGCAAATGGAAGACAACCTTCAACTGATGGACGCGAAAAGCCGCGACAGTACCTTGGATCGGCCGGCGGAAATTGAGTCTCTGCAACGTTGCATCAAGGAGTCCGAGATCTGCATAAATATGCTGGAGAATGAGCTTAATGAGTTGCGAACCCACGTCAATTCGGTTCAAGGAGGCAAGCTGTTTGACTTCTCTGAAGCTGAATCGGAAGAATTGAGTAACGAAGTCAGACATTTGCGCGAGGAAATCGAAAGTTCACGCAGTCAGCTGGGCAATTATCAACAGCTGCTTGCTTACAGCCTCGAGGCTCTGACGGCGAGCTCCACCGAAGATATCTCCCTTCTCCTTTACGAAACCATTTCAGGACTACAGCATTCGTCCCACTTGCTGGTCAAGTCACCGGAGCGCACTCTGGAACTGTCACCTCAAGGATCCCTCGCTGTGCGCGAAAAAGTCATGATCAACAATATGCAGATTGGCGAAGTTAATCCGGGACAAGGTGGGCGCTTGTATTTTCGCATGCTGAATATCGCCGGAATTGTGCAATCCCTTACCAGGGATACCATGAATGAATCAGAGCAGCAGTTTATCCTGCAGATGCTGAACACCACGGACAAGGTCATCTCACTGCTCAATCAGGCCCATAAGGGGAAACTGCAGACCCGGATGCGCGATGAGGCCGTAAACTCCATTCGACATATTTGCTCGGATATGGATGAGATGATCAAGGAGCAGGAGGAAATTTCGGAGCGCTTGATAAAGCGGAATTTCAAACAGATTCTTGAGTTGGCACGCGCCCGTGGCATGTCCGGCACCCAGGTAGCTTCCTTTCAAGGTATTGCACAGGAAACGTTGAAACAGCTCGGTGCCGCAAATACCCTCCGGCTCAAATCGCGTAAGCGATTCTTGTCACTAATGTCTGAACTCGAAGAAATGCATTGACAGTGGCAAGTGACGAAGAGGATTAATTGAACCGAAAAAGGGATGCGCCTGAGGAACTACAAGCAGCTTCATATCAGGCGCCGCTCCCCCACACTTAATCCTGCAGATCGTCGTCGCTGTCGGCCTCGTCAATGTTAACCGCAGGCACTTCTATTTCCCGCTTTTCCATTTCGATATCGACATCGGGCGTGTCTACATCATATTTTGGCATCTGGCCGCCCTCTACACTGACCTCCGGCATTTCGCCTTCCTGGGTCTTATTCACGTCGCAGCCGACAACCGCCATTACCAAACCGAGCGTTAAGCACATTTTTCCTAGCTGGGTCATAGTTCTTCTCTCTCTGATTAGATACTGGAAAGTATTCTTGCCGATTTTGCCCGGCAAAATTCTATTGCAATTTACGTATAGCAATATAAATGCCATCTTAAAAATTCCCCAACAAGTCAGGCTAAATCTATGCCGGGAGTTCACTATCAGTTTCCTTGATTAGAATATCAAGCACCAATTCACCAGCAATTCCACTCTTGGGCGCCGATTCTCTGAAAAACTTACAAAAATGGCGACGAACCCGACGGGAGGGACAGTTGACTCGCGCTCCATCAGAGGACCGAGGTACGCTCCGGCCCGAAATCGCCCCTGTATCCTTGCGCTTCTCTGGGAGGGGTCTATACAGAGTAGTAAATGGTTTTTGTATTGTCTGTTCTTTGCGGACCCGATACCCGCCCCATTAAAACTTCCACTCACGCCACTTCAACCGGGCTCATGAAAAAAATAACCGTTGTTATTGCAGACCACTGCCCTATAGTCCGTGAAGGACTAAACGCCCTCTATAGCACCCAGGATGATCTGGAAATTGTTGGCGAAGCAGATAATGCCGAGAACGCGGTCGCTCTGTGTATCCGGCACCGGCCCGATATCATCGTTATGGAAATGGCCATGCCGGGTTTCACCCTGCGCCAGTTTATGCAGCAAACCCGTAAACTGAAATGCCATGCGCCGGTTCTCATCGTTTCTCACAACCGCGAAGAGCAGTATGCCGCAGCCAGCTTGCGGGCCGGTGCCCGCGGATTTGTTAACAAAACCCGCTCGTTAAAGGAAATTCTCACGGCGACCAGAACGGTTGCCAGCGGCGGTCTTTTTCTCAGCGCAGATGCCGCGCAACAAATCGCCCTGGGAAGTATTACGGTCGCAGCCGATGCCCAGGCCAGACGTCCACTAACCGGCCGAGAGCAGGAGATCCTGATCGAGCTCGCCTCCGGCAGCACCGTTACCGACATTGCCCGACGGCTCCATCTCAGCCCGAAAACCGTCAGCACCCACAAAACCCGGATTTGCCAGAAGCTGGGGATCCGCAGTACGTTCGATCTGGTCCGCTACACACTCGACCAGGGCATGGTTTGACGAACCTTGAGACCACCTGGCATCACGGACAGCCAGGGAACCTCTGATTAAGTCCGGATAGCGTCTGGCTTACAGCGCTTTGCGAGATCAAGGCGGCTCTTCGAAGGCATGCTGACTGCCTGTCGAGAAGCGCCAACGCAGAGCTCGCGAAGC
>CAZXLJ010000139.1:0-7604 GCA_964641175.1 uncultured Cellvibrionaceae bacterium | reverse complement strand
CGCGTACTTTAATTGCGATCGAGTTTCTTGTCAAATCTTTGTGGGAAAAAACTTCGGCGGTCGAGACCGCGCAATTCGGGGCCAGAACCACGTACCAGCGGGCGGGCAATTCCAGCGGGGCAAGTCGCTCGCCGATACCTTCCGCCCAGGCAGACCGTCCATGGATGAATACCGGTACATCTGCGCCAAGCTGTACGCCGAGACTAGCCAGCTCGGCGAGGGAAAGCCCGGTTCCCCATAACTGATTGAGACCGACCAGCGTCGTGGCGGCATCACTGCTGCCACCGCCAATGCCCCCGCCGGCGGGCAGGCGTTTGGTGAGGAAAATGTCCACGCCATGGGGGCAACCCGTGGTGAACTGGAGCAGACGGGCCGCCCGATAGACGAGATTAAGTTCCGTCGGGATGGCGGAGAAGTCCGGAGCAAGGGTAATCACCGGGTCTGGACGCGAGGATAGCGACAGCTCGTCACCGTAATCAAGCAGCTGAAACAGCGTTTGCAGCTGATGATAACCGTCGTCGCGTCGCCCCGTGATATGCAAAAACAAATTGAGCTTTGCAGGACACGGAAGATTCAACAGGTTCATTGAATAGTCGGGACGGGGGGCAGATCCCAGCGTTTAATGACCAGCGTAACTTCCATCCCGTCCCGAACGGCCACGAGCCGGCGCGGCATTATCCAGCCTTCGACTTTTTGATGACTTTCATAGGTGACCGTCCAGCCTTGCTGCTTCAGCCCCAGAAGAATGCCTGTCTCCACTTCTTCTGTTACTTCGGCGTCAACATCGGGTGCGGTCAGTCCCCGAATCCAGTATTGCAGGTTTGAAACGGGTACCTGCCAGCCAAACAGGTCTTCCATCAATGCTTCAGCGGTTTCCGCTTTGCGATTGCCGGCCTTGGCATTTTCAAGCGTCACGCTTTTGGAGGTGCGATGGATCCAGGTGGAGCCCTGCCCGAAAGGACCAAAGAGCCGGATCACATAATTCTGGTGTTTCTGCTCCCATGTAAATGACGCATTGGTCGATTCGTCCTCGTGTTTCAAGGCAATCTTACCCTCCGCGAGCCACCGGGGCGCGAACTGGGGCAGCAGGACACTTTGCGGAACGACATTCTGGTCGGTCTTGTCGGCATCCGCCTGGCGGGGAGTGGTTTGACAGCCGGCGAGCGCGAGCAAGAAAACAGCGCCAGCGGCGATACGGCCCAGGCGACCTTGTTGAACGGGTCGTTGCATGTTGGATGGTCCTTAATGAATGTTCTTATGATTGAGCGCTTCGGGCCGGCCTTTAAGAGCACAGTCCCAGCGAAGCCCTTGAAGGCGAGCAACCGGGTGGCCGAATATTCTATCCGCAAACGCGAAGAGCTGGGCGAGATCCCGTGCGGTGGTTCTTCTACACGCGCTGAACGATCAGTCCAGGGCCACTCGGAACCGCTTCAGGGTTTCCAGAATAATCGGGGCATCCGGCTGCAGTGCCAACCCCTGTTTCCAGACTTTGCGGGCTTCGTCATGCTTTCCGGCTACCCACAGGACTTCACCAAGATGCGCGGCGATTTCCGGGTCCGGCATGGCGTCCATGGCTTTGCGCAGGTTGACCAGGGCCTTGTCGAGATTGCCGCGACGGTATTCGAGCCAGCCGAGGCTGTCGATGACCGCCGGATCGTCGGGGGTCAGCGCGTGGGCACGGGTGATCAGGTCGGCTGCCTCGGCCAGGCGATCAGTGCGGTCCGCAAGGGTATAACCAAGAGCGTTAAGAGCGGCGGCGTTGTCCGGTGCCAGTGCGAGCACGGTGCGCAGATCCTGCTCGGCTTCTGCAAGTCGGTCCAGATTGCCGTAAAGAATCGCACGGGAATAGTACAGCCGTGATGATTCCGGAAATTCATCCAGCGCCTGTTTAAGGATTGCCAGAGCGGCGTCGTAACGGCCTCCGGTACTTTCAAGGCTGGCCTCCAGCAGATACAACCCTTCACGCTGGGAGGTGTTTTCCATCGGCGTATTGCGGCGCTGCTTTTTGACCACGTTCAGGGCCTGCTGACGCTGTCCCCGGGCCGCATAGATTTCGCTGATCTGAGCCATGGCCGGCAGGTAATCCGGACCCGGTGCGACTTCGGAAAAATGCTCGATGGCAAGCTCCTGCTCATGCTGGGCGAGGGCAATGCGTCCAAGGTAATAGCGGGCAGTGGACTGGCGCTCGGCGCTTTCCAGTAGCTGCGCAAAGCTCTGCGCCGCATCCTGCAGCAGTCCTCGCTCGAATTGCACCAGCCCCAGAGTGGTGATCAGGTCTTCGTCGTCAGGATTCGACAGCAGCATCTGTTCAAACTGCAACTGCGCGCCACGCAGATCCGTCTTCAGCAACGCCCGTGCATACTGGAGGCGCAACCGCTGGTTCTCGGGGTGTTTATCCACGAGCTGGCCAAGTTTGGCCAGGGCCTGGTCGGTCAGTCCCATCTGCTGGAGTACTCGGGCTTCCTGTCCTGCCGCCTGAAAATTGTCCGGCTCCATGGCAAGGGCCTTGCGGGCCGAGTCCAGGGCAAGAGGCAGGTCGGCGGCATGCTGGGCGAGAAAGCTCAGCCCGACATGCAAAGGCACATGAGTCGGATACCGGGGGATAACGCTTTTATAACGGCCGATCAACTGCTCCGTTACACTCAGGTCGCCGCCGTGCAGGGCGCGTGCACCAATCACATCGAAGCCGGTCACTTCACCCGATTCGAGCAGTTTCAATGCATGGTTGAAGGCGTCATCCAGCCGGTTGACGTGCACCAGCTCTGCCGCCGCGCTGTAATGGGCTTCGGCTTCCCAGGGCTCCAGCTCGGTCCATAGCAGAGCCATATCGAGGGAGGTGCCATGGGCATTCAGGAAGCGGGCGATGCGGGTAGCCCTGGCGGTGACACCTGGATCCCGGGTCGCTGTGGCCTGCTGCGCGTAGTTGTTCAGCATGACGTCAAAACGCTTGCGTTCGCCGGCGAACTCGGCAACCAGCAGGGCGTACAGGGTATCAGCTTCGAATGGCCGGTCCTCTATGCGTGTGATCGACGGGGTCGGGGCGGTCGGAGCGGACTGCGAGTCGCGCGGTTCAAGGTGCCCGCAACCTGCCAGGGTCAGCGCGGCGCAGGCTGCTGTACAGATTCGGGGGGCTCGCGCCAGGATCAGTCGAATAACATAGGGCATTGAAAGACGTCGCTCGATCTTCTTAAGTAAGCCTGACATTTGACTCGCAAAACCCGCAACAGGGAAAGGTTCCGGAATGTTTGTAGTACGCAATGCGGGCACAATCATCTTTAAAAGCATAGTGTACTCTTACCCGGAAGCAGGAGATACGGCAGGAATATTGTCCAGAATGTGCGCCCAGCCGCGCTCTGCAGAATGGGTGCGTGGGTGCTGGAGCCCGACAAAAGGAGGGCTCGCCGTATAATGGCACTTGCCACACATCAGGGTAATCAAGACAATGGGCACATTTTCCGGCCCCCTGCGGGTAGTTCGGTTTTTATGGCATTAATTGCGTTGGGTATCAATCACAACACTGCACCCGTTGAAGTGCGTGAGGCCGTATCCTTCGCGCCCGGGCAGATGCAGGACGCCTTGACCGATCTGTGCGAAAGCCTTGGAGTCCGGGAGGCCGCTATTCTCTCCACCTGCAATCGCACGGAGATCTACACCGACCTGGTTGCCGCCGACGCCTCCGTGCTGCTCGACTGGCTATCGCGCTATCACCGCGCCAGTATCGCCAGCCTGACGGCCAGCCACTATTCCTTTGCCGGGCCGGATGCGGTACGCCACATGATGCGGGTGGCAAGCGGGCTGGATTCGCTGGTACTGGGAGAGCCGCAGATTCTCGGTCAAATGAAGTCTGCTTACGCGGTGGCAAGCCAGTGCGGCAGTCTGGGGCCAAGTCTGTATACCACTTTTCACAAGGTGTTTTCGGTTGCCAAACGGGTGCGCTCGGAAACGGCGATCGGAGAGAACCCGGTATCGGTTGCCTACGCGGCCGTCACCCTGGCGCAGCAGATCTTCTCGAACCTGAAGAAGGATACGGCGCTTCTGATCGGCGCGGGCGAAACCATTGAGCTGGTGGCTCGCCACCTGGCCGAGCAGGGCCTTCGCAAGATGATCGTGGCCAACCGCACTCTGGACAACGCGCTCGCGCTGGCGGGCCGGTTTAACGGCGAAGCGATCCTGCTGGCGGAGATTCCCGAACATCTGCACCGCGCGGACATCGTCATCTCCTCCACGGCGAGTCAACTGCCCATATTGGGCAAGGGCGCCGTGGAGTCGGCGCTGAAAAGACGCAAACACAAACCCATATTTATGGTGGATATTGCCGTCCCGCGAGATATTGAAGCGGAAGTAGGGCAGTTGGGTGATGTCTATCTGTACACCGTTGACGATCTGCGCGAAGTCATCGACGAGAACATGCGCTCGCGGGAGCAGGCGGCGGAGATCGCTGCCGGCATCATTGAAGAAGGCGTGGCGCATTTCGAACGGGAACGCCGCTCTCAGAGTGCCGTGACCACGGTCAAGGCGTTTCGTCAGGCAATCGAAGAGCTGCGGGATGCGGAAGTGGCCAAGGCGTTGCGACAGATGCAGTCCGGGGCCGCGCCCGAAGATGTCGTCATGCAGCTGGCCCGCAACCTCAGCAACAAGATCATGCACAAGCCCACCCATCAACTGAAAAGGGCCAGCGTAGAGGGCGAACCGGAATTGATCGCGGCCATGCAGCAGCTGTTCGAGCTGGAGCCCGGCGCCGAGGCCGACGCTGAACCGGACGTCGATGCGCAGGTCCCACCGCCATCGCTTATCAAGCAGGTATAAATGAAAACATCGATCCTGAACAAACTGGAGCACCTCTGCGAACGCTATACCGAAATTTCGGCGCTGCTGAGCGACTCGGAAACCATCGCCAACCAGAACCGCTTCCGGGAGCTGTCCCGTGAATATGCCGAGCTCGAACCCGTCGTGGAATGTTACGGGCGCTATCGCAAGCTCTCGCAGGATATAGAGGAAGCCAAAAAAATCCTCCAGGAAGGCGACGCTGACATGCGTGAGCTGGCAAGGGAGGAGCTTGATGCGACCCAGGAGGCTCTGGAACCGCTGGAGCTGGAGCTTCAAACACTGCTGCTGCCCCGCGATGAGCGGGACGACCGCAATATCTTTCTGGAGATCCGCGCCGGAACCGGTGGCGATGAAGCGGCCATTTTCGCGGGTGACCTGTTCCGCATGTATACACGCTACGCCGAAACCAGACGCTGGCGGGTCGAAGTCATCTCGGAAAGCCCGGGCGAGCACGGTGGCTACAAGGAAATCATCAGCCGCGTGGTGGGACAAGGGGTTTATTCACGCCTGAAGTTTGAATCCGGAGCGCACCGGGTGCAACGGGTGCCGCTGACGGAATCCCAGGGGCGTATCCACACCTCGGCCTGTACTGTCGCGATCCTCGCCGAAGCCGACGAGGCGGAAGAAGTGAACATCAACAAGGCCGATTTGCGGGTCGATACCTATCGGGCCAGCGGCGCCGGCGGCCAGCACGTCAACAAGACCGATTCCGCCATTCGACTTACACATATTCCCACCGGGATTGTCGTGGAATGTCAGGATGAGCGATCCCAGCACAAAAACCGGGCGAGGGCCATGTCTTTGCTGGCAGCCAGACTCTCCAATATGGCCATCGAGAAAGCCCAGCAGGAGCAGGCCAGCGAGCGCAAACTGCTGGTTGGCAGTGGTGATCGCTCCGAACGCATCCGCACTTACAACTTTCCCCAGGGCCGGGTGACCGATCACCGGATTAACCTGACGCTCTACAAGCTGGATGAAGTGATAGAAGGTTCTCTGGACGATGTCATCCAGCCGCTGATCAACGAATACCAGGCCGATCAGCTGGCGAACCTGGCGAACTGAGGAGACCGGGTTGGATCTGCAGACCGTTCTGCGCATGGCGACTGACCAGATCGCGGCAATCAGCGGCGGCGACCCGGCCGATGCCCGGCTGGACGCAGAAGTGCTGCTGGCGGATATCCTGGAAAAGCCACGCAGTTACCTGTACGCCTTTGGCGAGCGCCAGCTGGCGCCTCCGGAACAGACGGCTTTCGATGAGCGGGTCGCAAAAAGGGCGGCCGGAGTGCCGGTGGCGCATCTGGTGGGATACCGGGAGTTCTGGTCGATGCGCCTGGCGGTCAACTGCCATACCCTGATCCCCCGCCCGGATACCGAGACTCTGGTGGAAGTCGCCCTGGACCGCCTCGCGGCAATGAGCGTCGAGACGCCCTGCGTGTTGGATCTGGGTACTGGCACGGGCGCCATCGCTTTGGCCATCGCCACTGAGCGGCGCAACGCCCGGGTGCTGGCGACCGACTTCAAGGCGGAGGCCGTCGAACTTGCAGAGGCAAACCGGGCGCGGTTGTCCATTCCGAATGTCACCATAAGGCATAGTGACTGGTTTAGTGCCGTAACCGGCAGGTTTCACCTTGTGGTCAGCAATCCGCCCTATCTCGAAGAAGCCGATCCGCACCTGTGCCAGGGCGATCTGCGCTACGAGCCGGTGTCGGCGCTGGTGTCCGGGCCGGACGGTCTGCAAAGTCTCCGTCACATCATCTCCGAAGCGCCGCATTATCTGACGCCGGGCGGCTGGCTGCTGCTGGAGCACGGCTGGACCCAGGCCGCCGCGGTGCGGGCAGAGCTGGACAGAGCCGGTTTCAAGTCCGTGGCGACCCATAAAGATCTGGCAGGACGCGACCGGGTGACCGGCGGCCACAGGTGAGCAGAGTTTCATGAAAGACATCCAGAACGACAGGGCGACTGATCCGGCAGTGCAGCGCGAATCCTTCACGGACGAGGAACTGCTGCGGTACAGTCGCCATATCATGCTGCCGCAAATTGATATCCGCGGGCAGCTGGCGATTGCCAATGCGCGTATCCTGATTCTGGGGCTAGGCGGGCTGGGCTCGGCTACCAGCCTGTACCTGGCGGCATCGGGGGTCGGTCATCTGGTGCTGCTGGATGACGACGCCGTGGATCTTTCCAATTTGCAGCGGCAGGTCGTTCACAACGAAGACAGCATCGGAGTCAACAAGGCCGCGTCCGCCGCCCGGACGTTACGGCGCCTCAATCCCCAGGTCTCGTTCACGCTGATTCAGGAACGTCTGTCCGCGGAGGCTCTGGCCCATCAGGTGGGAAGGGTGGATGCGGTCTGCGATTGCAGCGACAACTTTCCCACTCGACGTCTTCTCAATGAAGCCTGTGTAGCTCAACGCAAACCGCTGATCTCCGGTGCTGCTATCCGTTATGAAGCACAGCTGAGCGTCTTCGACACGCGCGACGGGAAGAGCCCCTGCTATCAATGTCTCTACCCGGTATTACGGGATGAGGACCTGACCTGTTCGCAAAGTGGCGTATTGTCGCCCATGGTGGGGGTGGTTGGCAGCATGCAGGCGCTGGAAGCCCTGAAAGTTGTCGCGAATTTCGGATCAACTCTGGTCGGGCGATTACTATTGTTCGACGCCCTGCAGACGAGCTGGCGCGAGCTGAAGATATCCCGTGATCCGACCTGCGCGGTGTGCAGCGTCCGCGAGGATTTTTGACCCCGCCCTCTGGGGCTTACATCGCTTTACGAGCTC
>CAZXLJ010000138.1:1838-7946 GCA_964641175.1 uncultured Cellvibrionaceae bacterium | reverse complement strand
CCGCTTTACCGACCAGCGCCGCCGTGTAACCGGTTGATAACGCGATCCCGAGAGCACCTTTAACTACAACCACCCAAGCCGCAAAAGGAAAGAATGCACTAACCACAAGAAATGGTAGCAAAATGAAGACTACTTGCTTAGGCCGTGAAACTTGTTTCATCTGAAAACATTCCTGCTGCACTCGCTCGAACCTAGCCACGCAGCTAAGTGACGATCGCCCCGCTGTAATTTATATGCACTTTTCCTCCGGACACTGGATGCGTATTGCCATCACTGAGACGCAGAATGTGGCACTGCGGCGATTTTGGCCACATCGCTCGCCAGATGACACCATAACGGTTCAGATGACCGTAATCGATGAAGAGCCACTAACGCGCCCGTCTTGATAATGACAAACCATGTCTTCCTGGAACCAGAGCAAAGAAAACCAGCAAGCCACCCTGCGATTTATAGGTGCTTCGCGCTAACCGCTTTCAGAAAAATCTACGAAAGCAATCTTCGTATGACTCCAGCCCCTTAGAACTCAAATAATTTATCCTATTTTTCAGCGCTGTAATCGTACCAGACGGCTTCGATATTGTGACCGTCAGGATCGTAAACAAATGCCGCGAAGTATCCAGGCCAGTACTCAGTTCGATATCCTGGAGCGCCATTGTCCTTGGCACCCGCCTTCAGTGCGGCGGCATAAAATTCTTCAACTTCCTCTTTATTTTTTGCTTCGAACGCCAAATGAGTTGGGGCAACAACTTCGCTTTTACTTATCCAGAAATCTGTGTTTTTGCCATCGTTAAAGCCTGCTGCTTCACCAAATTCCATATTGTTTTTATAACCGAGCGGTTTGAGTGTGAATATGTAGAACTCCTTTGATTTTGAATAATTGCTGACTGTCAGTGAGGTATGGGCAATCATGTTCGTTCTCCTCGTGGCTTAAATAAATTCAATCAGGAAGATCATTGTTTCGCCGTGCCGTTTGCTGCGCCCAAATACCGGCCTGGACAGCTTTCGTAAATTTAGCCTATCTATTTTTCTTGCTCAGCTGATCTGGCGTTATCCGGCAAGAATCACACCTTTTTTGGCTTGGCCTCCCAATAACAGCTTTTACCTGGATACATCGCGGTCCGGCTGTGATCCTGAGCTCGCGACTATTTATCGATGATGCCCTGCATTTCGGTCGGCTCGGCGAGTACGACCAGGTTGCCGTCCAGATCGCGGAGGCGCACCAGGATTGTCGACGTAGCTGCCTCAATGTCCCCTGGATGAAATCCGGTTTCCGCAAGCCGAGAATGCTCAGCGCGCAAACCGTCAACGAAAAGGGTAAGTGTGCCGTGCCCGGCCTCTGCAGGATTTTCGAAGAGCTGGAAGCCGCCGGAATCACGATGTTGCCATTCCGCCAAGCCGTCCATCGGGCGAGCATCCGGCTGACGACCGAATAATCTTCGGTACCATTCAATGCTCGCCGCCAAATCGCTGCAGTTAAGGTGCGCATAGATCTTGTTAATTGCCATAGCTTTCCTCCTGTCGCCCCTTTATGGAGCTTATCTCGTAGTGGCGCAGGACATCCCGCGAACGAGCACCGCCCCTGGCGTCGCCACTGGGTTGTCTATCAGGCTCTACTTTTCATTGCCAAAGCTATTAATTTAACCACTCGCATTTATTCGCCTGACGCTACCATTTTGGGCTCGGATACCGACAGGACTACCTTCACTCAATTGCATCAGGCCATATAGGTTTGATGTTTTCGATGCTGTGCGATCATATAACCCCCCACCAAGAATGTGACCATGCTGGAACTGATTACCAGGAGCCAAAATAAAGTCCCACCGCCAATTACCATACCAACCGCAGGCACCCGAACGGCAATTTCCGAGAACGTGGCTGCTATTAAACCAACATAGGACCAAAGCATAAAATCATAGTGGACTCTAAGCCAGTTTCGCCGGGTTCGGAAGAAAACAGGCACCATGATTCCAATTGTTACAAAGGTCAACGATCCGATTGCCATCCAGTGGAAGGGCCCAAATGAGTAAATCGACTGGGTGAAGAGCGCTGTCAAATTCATCAATATCATGGCACCGAAGAATCCGTACCCTAGCGATTTATGGCGTTTTGTTCCTTTCCGAAAAAATAACACCAGAGCGCCCAATGCCAGCGCAGCAACAGCACATACAGTATGAACTAACCCCACATTAGAACTGAACACTATGCGATCCTCTAATTGCTAATACCCGGCCCCACGCGCGGGGACGTAGCCGAAATCTGCGGAGTGACGGTCGTCGCGCCGCCGATTGTTATGACCGTTCGTTGCTGAACCATATCACCAGAACTGCCACCAAGGCCTTACTTCTTGTGCCAGTAAAACTTCAAGCCGATTGACGACGCGCTCGATGACCCCATTCGTCAGCATTTGCGCAAATAGCCCCCCATGCCGCTTCTCACTCACCAGAATATCAGTTATGAAGTATGCGATTTGCTCAATGCTGAGGTTATCGGTGCCACCAGGCTCCTGCGCCAACTTGATATCTACCTTCTGCTTGCTTTTGGAGAACCTGAAAAGATCCGATAGTAAAGAGTTCAGCTTTTCAACAGGCTCAGTGTAGCCATCCCACCTGATTGCGTCATTATCTAGATACACCATTTCCATGGTTGGAGTTTCTGAAAATGTGCTCCAGTACAGGCTGATGATCTGCCTAATCGCGTCGGGATCATAAGGTTTAACTGACATGGAATCCGTCCTGACTGAATATAGATAACGCTTAAATAGTGCCCGCGGTGGCGAAGCCTTGTTCCCTGCGGTCCGACATCGCAGGCCCGTAGTTCATTGACTTGTTAAATGCCAGCGAGAACGAGTATCTACCAGCAAGTGAAACCCAGTGCGAGTCTCGGTCGGTATATCTCCCAAAGCTTACCTGTGTGCAGCGGCGACTTCCGACTATCAGTCGTTCGATCTCCCTGAAGCTCTAATACTGCCAGCAAGCGCGCCGCTTCTGGCGGTCGTAGTCCTCGGCATTGTTAGAGCTTTTGTGCAAGGTGGCTAAACGCGCATTGGGATCCACAGGTGTACCCACACCAGCCTTGATCGGACGCCTGAACTCGCCCGCCTCTTCGAAGCCCCGGCGCACGTAGAATCTAGAAAATCCCGGCGCTCTGCAACCTCAAGCAGGACAAACAATTGCGCACCAAAACCCGATTGGCAATAATGCACCGCCTTACCAGGGTGAATCCGGCGCGTAATGGCATTGTTATGCATTTAAAGATTCGCTTTGTGCTCAGTTCCTTGACCTGGGGTAACGAATAACAACTTTGATTTCCGTTTAATCTTTGCTGTATGCCATACGCCTTTCGGTACCACTATGTACTGGCCCTGCTCTGTTAGAGTGTAACTTTTTTCACCCAACTCTGATTCCAGTATGAATTCCACCTCACCGTATATCAACAGCACTATTTCATCCCCGTGAGGATGAGCTTCTCGGCTTGCCCAATCAGCTTCAAACTCATAGCACGAAATCAACTCGTGCCCCGCGAAGTCACCGTACTTCGTATCCAGGCGCTCGCACAGTGTTTCGTCAGCACGCTCTATTGATGCCTCTTTACTCGGGCTTAGAACGACGAAGTCTTGCTTAATTTGCAGCGGTGATCTCATATGAAACTCTCGTTCTGTCGCTCCGTATAAAATCGTTAACAGTGACTGTAGTGGAGGCGTAGCACGTGCCGCAATGGAGATGCACTGCTTTGCAGCGTTAACCCCTGGTTGCCACGAATACGCCACTACCCACGAGTAACGCACCCGAACTGTAACGTAAAATTTTCCCGCCATGCGACATGCAAAGCGAGCTTTTAGCCCTGTAGGCCAAGTAAGCATAGCCGAACATGACACCGCCCACGGCAACAGCGGCCATACCATAAAGAGTTGCAGCGTCCCGTGCAGTAACATGCGTAGTATCTATAAACGCAGGAAAGAAGCTGAAGTAAAAAAGAATAGCTTTAGGGTTGCCGAGAGTAGTGAGCAAACCCGCCGCAAAGCTCGCGAGATAACCAGGTGCACTGACAGGAGTAACCTGCGCGCGCGTGCCTTTTGAGAAGACGAGTGAGACGCCGAGCCACACAAGATATGCCGCACCCAAATACTTTAGAACAACGAAGAGGCCACCCATCGCCTGAGCCAATGCTGCGAGCCCCAGCAGGGCAAAACTTATGAAAACGAAATCACCTGCAACAATTCCCGCGGCAGTTGAAGCACCATGACGCAGGCCCGCCGCCAATGTTCGTGCGATAACGGTCAGGATCCCTGGGCCAGGTATCAGAGCCAACACCACCATTGAACCAAACAGAGCTAGTAATGATGCCGCGGTCATGGGTCATTCCTTAGTTTAACGCCGCCAGCAAGCGCTGGCTAAACCAAAGCGAAGCGGCGGTTTACCGATCGCCGTGCCTTGGCATTGTTATGGCAGTGGATTAAGAAACGCTTCCACTACTGCCGGCTCGGTTATTGTCCCGCACCGATTCAATGCCGTTGCCGTTATGGTCATCAACCAATCGGAATATCCGGGCTTGGTGATAATTAACTCATAAGTCCCCGCGCCAAGATGAGGGGTAATGGTAGTAGCATCGTCACAGACGTCGCCATCTAAGAATGGAGCGGTCCACTGCCCAATCGTCACAGATGCACCACACGCGATGGGAAGTCCTGTTATCGCATCATTTATCATGATGCTTGCGGTTTGGGCGATGTAGGGTTCGCAGCCTCCGTCTCCTCCGCAGCCCGTAAACAGTGTTAAAGCCAAGACCCCCGCGTTACACCAGGTTTTCATAACTCTTCCCTATTGTGTCGTAGAGATTTGACCCTACCTCATATGGAAAACTCTGGCTGGGATGCGGAGCACATGCCAGTAATCTCTATAACACTTCGCTTGACGGCGTAGGGGACATTGAGTTTTCCTAAGCCGCATAATTCATCGGCATGAAGCACCCGAAACGACCTGGAGGACTTCAGGCGCGAACGAACATGACGACATTGTCAGGCTCCCTTGGAAAAGTCTTGGCTATGAGAGGTGGGCATATTGGTTGGAAACACTACCCAATCATGTTTAGATGCACACCAAGCCGCTGCTATGGGCTGAGGGAAATAAGGATCAGAAAAGCATCCAACTGCTATGCCCAAAGTCTGTGGAACAAAACCCGCTTTCCAGAATACAGTGGAGCCACAATCAGGACAAAACTTGCGCTCGATCTGACTGCCTGAATCACCAGTACTTGTGAAAGACTTGTATCGTCCATTTTGGGCTACCACCTAGTCATGCCCGAAATAGGCACTCACGCCGAAAACTGAGCCAGTTCGCTTTTGACAGTTAGTGCAGGAGCAAGCAACAACCAATTGTGGTGCTCCGCTTACTTCTACCTGTAATTCTCCACAGGAGCAGCTAGCTTTTCTTAACATAATTTATATCCTTGCCTTAATATTGCTTTGACAACCTGGGCACCTGACAAACGTTATCTGGTTACGAGCTGTGACCTGAACCTGTGCGACATTACATCCCCGAACTTAGATTCGCAACCTTTGCACGCTAAGCCTACCTGCCGTACCAAAGCCGCATCTTTAATTGACCTTTTAAGACATGCGTGTACGGCATCGGCCGCCTTCATCGTGTTTCCTGATAGGTGACAACCAGCGAGATGGCGGACAATGAGGATGTCGGAAAACCGAACGGCTGCGTTGGGACATGGAGGATGTCAACGCCTAAACTTTATCAAAAGACATGTGTGCATACTTTAGCACCACCAGAGCGCAATGAGGCCAGCCTCCAACGCTCCATGTCAGGCAATAGTAGGAGCGTAGTCAAGAACTCCAAGCCCTCGGATTGATCAAACGTTGTCACCGAATATACCCAAGAAGCCCCAGAGCGGTCCCAATTAACCAGACGCCGGCCGGAAGTGGCACCGGTGTCAAGGAGATATTGTCCAGTACCGCCGAGGAGCAGTATCCAAAGTCACCGCACCAGTTCGGGTAAACGTCAAAGCCCGGATACTGTTGGCGCAGATCAGCCGTTATATCAGCTGCTAAAGTATGACAGACGCTATTGGGTGTGAGTACCTTGAAACGCAATGCGTCGA
>CAZXLJ010000138.1:0-1738 GCA_964641175.1 uncultured Cellvibrionaceae bacterium | reverse complement strand
GACATGTTCGAGAGGGCTGCTATACCCACTGCAGGCCATAGATTCTGCTCGCCATTGCAGCTCAACACCGAGCTACTTTCTACGAAGCGCACGCCTGGTTCGAAAACAATTATCGTTACAAGCCAAAAACCGCATAGTGCCTGAGTTAGGACTTTTTTACCTGCGCCAATAAACTTACAGCGCGAGAAGAGAAGTACCCACTGAAGCCCCCGTAGGCCAAGCTAAGCAAGATTGCGAAAGCCGGGCTACTTGCGGTGTCTGTTTTAAGTGAGGTCATGACAGCAACCGCGTACTTAGTGAAGAATATCGCCATTATTACGATAAGAGGGACCCAGCTGCCAGGAATGTAAAAAGCATTCCGATGTGGATCAAAAGAAACCCTGGTGTCGCGAAAAAACGTGTAGCCAATGAATGTGACCAGGACTAGCCCCACAGCCCAAACCGCGACCGAAAACGGGGTGAGACCAAAGCTGGATTGGACCCCTGCTAGCGACAGAACGACCATTCCGCCGGGCAGGAGGTAAGCCAAAAATTTATTGACGTTGCGGCTTCTCGTTTGCATGAAGCCAAATGCTAGCAGCACTACAAACAGGACGAAGACCCAGGTCGGGGTGTGAGACAGGATTTGTGTCATCAAATGATCTCTTGAAAAATCTTAAGTTGGCAAGAAGGCTTGAGGAAGGCCTAAAGCCTATGTAAGCCGATCCAAACCGGGTGCGCAGTAAAGCGCATAACATCGAGCACACAGGAGCCGGAAGTAGTGCGCGTAGCGCGCCGCTTGTGGCTCCTGTTCTGTAACTTGTCAGTTGCGCTATTGGTCAAGACAATAGAGATCAAAATCGACAGCCAAACCGATTTCCCCCAAGCTTATCGCCAGATCCTAGGATAGGTGGAAGCCCAGCCCATTTTCCTCATGCCACCTACGCAAGATATGCACGCTTCAAAACCATCTGGGATTCGGAAGATGTCAAGATCATGGGTTTCGATAAACTCAATCACTTTGCGTAATGAATCATCCATGCATTCTTGTTCAAACTTTGAAACTTTGTACTCCCAATGCGAAAAACTACATTCGGAACCGCATTTCTCTCGGGTACATGACAGACCACACAAAGCTAGCTTCTATCAGGGTCCAAGAAATAGGCTCCATGGTAGTTCGCGTGGTATTCAGATCTGGGCCCCTGCGGGCCTTCAGAAACACCACCTTTATCCAATCCAACCTTGTGTGCAAGATCGACAGTTGTACGATCACCAGCACTGAAAGCTGCCATTTGGCCATTGCCAGCTAAATGCGGCTCCTGATTGTGTGGCTTGCCAATTATCAGTAGCGGACGGTCCCCGCCTGGACTGTGCCATCCTGCCCATGGACGGTTGTAAGACCGAGGCACTCCGTGCCTTATAACATTGCCAGCCATGCACGCCGCCTTTGCCGTCGCTTGCCTGGCTTGGTTATGTGGCGACACTGTGTACTTTTTTATGCGTAGTTGCGCAGCGTCAGCGGAGCCTGTACCTGGCAACTGAGACCGCAAAAACTTTGCACTACGACGCCACGTGATTTCTCTTAATGGCACACCACATAGAATGCGCCACCCAATTCTTTACCCGATGCCAAAACGACGGCACCGAGAACGAAACTGCCAGCTAACATTCACCGATGCAGATCGATACCGTGCTACTTTCTACGAAGCACATGCGTGGTTCAAAAGCATTTATCTTTACAAGCCAGAGCCCGCATAAC
>CAZXLJ010000137.1:5599-7956 GCA_964641175.1 uncultured Cellvibrionaceae bacterium | reverse complement strand
GCCTTGTTGACCTTGTAATAAAAGCAGCGCCGCGCCAGTTCCAGCCGCTCCGGATCTGCGGCGCGGATCAGGTAAGTTTCGATGCGGTGGTAGATCAACAGGTAGGGATCAAGGGCGTCAACATCCGGCACGCCGGCGTAAACTCTCTGCTTGAAATCCAGGGCAAGCGGACGGATGTGGGGGTACTCGCTGACATAGGCTTCCATCAGCAGCAGCTTAAGTAGCGATTTATAGGGAGACTGGATGGCCTTGTAGAGCTGCCAGACCCCCGCCCCGAGAAATTCACCCCCCGGAATAGCGTCGAGGCTGCCGAAATCGAGCACCGAAGCGGCACGCAGGTAGCGTCGTTGCAACAATATGCCGGTGTAATCCGTGTAGCGCGCTTCCTCTTTGACCGGTGTGAACCACCACAAGGGCAAACGTCCGGCGATGTGGACCGCTGTGCGGTAGAACTCATCCAGCAGCAACAATCGCTGCGCCGAACCGCTGGATTCCTGATCCATGACCAGAGTGCGGCCCGCGCGGAAGGTTTCGCTGTTCATCAGAAAGATGTGCACATCGAGCCGCAGGCTGCGACCCCACTCGCTGATCCGGGCACATTTTTGCTGCAGTCGGTCACAGGCATCGCGCGGCAGGGCGGGGTCGTGACACAACCAGACATCAAAATCACTATGGGAGCTGTGGGCGAGGGTGCCGCTGCTACCCATGAGATAGATCGCCCAGATATCGCTGTTACGCGGTGTACCCGCAAGACAGAAGCTGCGGGCCAGGGTTTTACCGGCGGTGATGTCAGCTTTGCCGGGCTTGAAACCGGCGACTCCGGCAGGCGCGCCGTGGGATACAAAACCGGGCAGCATGGGATGGTTGCAGTGGAACAGCAACGGCAGGGCATCAAGAAAAATCCGTTGCCGGTGGGTAAGACTTGCCCGCGTACGTTGCAGACGTTCCTGGCTGATGAGCAGAAACCGCCGGCGCAACTGCGCAAGGTTGGCCCGGTCCAGGCCCTCCTCGATGGCAGCACTATCTATTGAGGGAATCAATTCCATGGAAACCGGCGCGCCTGACTGATGTGCATGAGACTTACCGCGACCAAATCACCGCGTGCCGACGTTGCGGCCTGTCCATTAAATCTAGGCGGCAAGTGCCCATTATTCAAATTGGGTGTGGCGGGTCATTGGCGATATTTCCCGGCAATTGACCCGCCGCCCGAAGCCCCTGCGGTGCGCATACCGATTTTCAGTAAATCTTGCAGACGAATTGCGGCCTGAGTGGTAACTTACGCCCCCGACTATTCTGTGTTCTGGCGGCGGGGCGGTTTGTCCGGATGTATCTGGATGATCTGAACAGGTTTTGAATGCGCCGGCAGAGCAGAGGTTGAAGCGCGCGCAATCTCTGAAGGGTTTCAGGGACGCAAAGCGGGACAGTACCGTTAGGAGAAATTAATGACCAAAACTCTATTGATCTATCAAAAGGTGGCACCCCTTAACAAGAAGCGGCACGCGAACTGGGGCGTCAGAAGTTTGAAGAATTACGCGTTCGCCCGCGATGTGAATTCCGCGCCACTGACGGCCATCGAATTCCCGGCCGCATCCATGGAGTTCTCCATAGTGTTCGCCAAGAGCGATGATGGCGTCGTGCCTATTGCCGTGATGGGCGTGCGCAGTCGGGAGAACCTGTACGTTGATGGTGAGGGCCAGTGGCAGGCGCGCTATATCCCGGCATTTATCCGTCGTTACCCCTTCGTATTCTCGACGGCCGATGAAGGCGAGACCCTGACGCTGTGCCTCGACGAAGATTACGAAGGCTGCAGCCCCGAAGGTGACGGGGAAAAGCTGTTTACCGAGGCGGGAGAGAGCACCGGGTATCTCAACAAGGTGGTCGAGTTCCTCAAGGAGTACCAGAACCATTTTCGTCGCACCCAGATTTTCTGCAAGAAGCTCGAGACCCTGGACCTGCTTGAACCCATGGGCGCCCAGTTCAAGACGCCGGACGGGCAGGCCGGATCGCTGAACGGATTCTTCATCGTGAGCCGTGACAAGCTCAAAAAGCTCACCGGAGAGCAGTTGCTGGATCTGGCCAAAACCGATGAGCTGGAGCTGATCTATCTTCACCTGAACTCCATGCAGAATCTGCGCGAAACCATTCGCCGGCTCGGTGAGACCAAGATGGCCGCCAACGGCTGAGCCCACCAAAAAGCAGAACCCCCTCCCAACCTCCCCCTTTGCAGGGGGAGGCGCTTGCAAGTCCCCGCTGCAAAGTGGAAGACACTTTCAAGTCCCCGCTGCACAGTTGAAGACGCTTTCAAGTCCCCGCTGCAAAGAGGAAGGCGCTTTCAAGTCCCCGCTGCAAAGTGGAAG
>CAZXLJ010000137.1:0-5499 GCA_964641175.1 uncultured Cellvibrionaceae bacterium | reverse complement strand
CGCTTGCAAGTCCCCGCTGCAAAGTGGAAGGCGCTTTCAAGTCCCCCCTGCAAAGGGGGGATTCAGGGGGGTCCCATTTCCCGTGTCGACCCACAGACTTTTAACGCACCCAGCCTATTGTTGAACCTGTAAACATTCAACCGCCTTTTGCACCTCCGCACGGCCCACCCACCGGCCCCTCGCTTGCCTCGGCACTGCTTTGAACTATGCTCTATACAGGAATCCGGGGGCGGCAGTTTGCTTCTGGTGAGTCGTTTTCCGCTACAGTTTCCCAACGCCCGCATGTCCTTTTCAGCAGTCGCGCGGTCGGGAACTGGCTGACGTTTTCGGGGTTGACAGCCGCAATGCGGTGAGTGATTCCCTTAACGAGCAAAAAGTTGATGAGTGTCTTAAGGAATGGCCGAAGGCCTTGTCCCGGAGCTCGCAGTCATCCCGGACGGGATTTCCGTTCGCAGTAAACTAAAGGTACGCAGCAATCATGACAGGCATTTGTCATCCGCCCGACCCGCGCCCGGGGTGTTCCGACCGCCATCTGGTCAAAGGAATGTATCTGTGGCCGTGACGCACAACCATCAGCCCATTCTGGTCGTGTCACGTCGCGAGGAAGATCGCGTTCTTATTCGGGAACTGCTGAAGCCTTACTCCCACGAGTTTCCCGTCCTGATAGAAACCGATTCGGCGGCGGATGCTCTGCGCCTGGCCAACGAACGTAAACCCCTATGCTGCATTATCGATTTCGAATTGCCGGGCCAGAACGGCCTGAAATTCATGGCGCGCCTGCGCCGGCATCACGCCGAAGAAATGATGCCGGTAGTAATTCTGACGGACAACGACGAGTTCGACATCGCGGTAAAACTTCTGAAAAGCGGTGCACAGGATTGTCTGGTGCGCGATGAGCTGAGCTCGTCACGACTGTATGCATCATTGAGCAACGCCTTGAGATCCAGCCGCCTGCAACAGCAGTTACAGCATCTGGCCCACAATGATGCGCTTACCGGCCTGCTCAATCGCGACCTGTTGATGAACCGGTTATCCCTGGCTTTGAAACGCTGCGACCGTTACAAGGAGCGCTGTGCACTCCTGTATCTGGATCTGGACGCGTTCAAGACCATTAACGAAACCTACGGCCACAGTACCGGCGACCAGTTGCTCAAGGCGGTGGGCGAGCGTATCCGCAGTAATTGCCGCAGCACCGACAGTCCGGCGCGCCTGAGCGGCGACGAGTTTGTGGTGCTGCTGGAGAACGTCGACAACCACACCGGCCGCAAGGTGGCCGACAAGCTCATCAAAAGCATCTCCCGCCCATTCGAGGTCAATGGCTACAACCTGCACATCAATGTGTCGGTCGGGCTGGCGACTTATCCGGATACTGCCAAAAATGCCGAAGAGCTGATCAAGCAGGCGGATCAGGCGTTACATCAAGCCAAAAAACACGGTCACATCCGCTTTTTCAGTTTTTCTGAACGGCACAAGGATGAGTGGGCACGCCAGCACATTCTGGAACGCGACCTGCCCAAAGCTATCGAAAAGGGCGATCTGGCGCTGGTTTACCAGCCAATAGTATCCGCAGACGGCTTCAAGATTCAGCGGCTGGAAGTGTTGAGTCGATGGCCGCGTCAGGACTATGCCGTCAACGCCATGGAACTGATCGAGATGATCGACCGGCTGAATTTGACCGAACCGTTCCACGAGTGGCTTTTTCACACCGCCTTTTCCCAGATGAAAGCCTGGCAGCACGAGGATGCCTCCCCGGATCTGTGCCTGAACATCCCGGCAAACTATTGCTACAGCTCCACCATTTCCGAGCACGTTACCCGGTCACTGCAGTCGCACCGGATCCGGCCTGAAAAAGTAGAGCTGGAAATTACCGAATCGACGCTGATGCGCTTTCCCGAACGCAGCGTCAAGGTGTTGCAGGGCATGCATGACCGCGGCCTGCGCATTGCAGTGGATGATTTCGGCACAGGTTACAGCTCCATGGCTTACCTGACCCATCTGCCGCTGGATACACTCAAGATCGACCGCAATTTCTTTCTGGCGCAGACCCACCGTGACCGCAATCGCAAGGTTATCGAGGCGATCACGGCGCTGGGCCACAGCCTGGGACTGGAAATCATTGCGGAAGGCGTGGAAACCAGTATCCAGCTGGATCTGGCCCGGCAGGTAGGCTGCGATCTGTTGCAGGGTTATTACTTCGGCAGGCCCGCATTTCCCGGCAAGAACTGGCAGGAATACTTCGGCCATTTTGAGCACATCTCGCTCTGATAACGTTGTCAAACGGTCTGCACGCCTTCAATGTTGGCTGTAACGGTTCAGGCCGTCAGCAACGCCAGCAATCCCACCGTCATCAGTAACAGCGCCTCCCAGCCGGGTTGCCAGGTTGGGGGTGCCGTCTGCCAGGCGGCCAGGGTAAAGGCCACCGCGGCAATGATGACGCGGCGGCGGAAGACGCGCCGGCGTTTGCTTTCTGCGATATAACGCTGGTGACTCTCATCGATGCGCGGTGCCAGGCTTGCGTAATGATTGACCTGATCGAGGGTATTCCAGACGAGGTGCGGCAGTTCGGGGAGCTTTTCCATCCATTCGGGTCCCTGCCGCTGTAATTCCCGAAGCACAGTAAACGGGTGGAAACGCTTGCGGATCCAGCGCTCGAGGTAGGGGTGGGCAGTCGCCCACAGATCCAGATCCGGATACAGTTGCCGGCCGAGTCCTTCGATATTGACCAGGGTTTTCTGAAGCAGCACGAGTTGGGGTTGAACCGGCATGTCGAAGCGCCGAGCGGTCTGGAACAGCTTGATCAGCGCATCTCCGAAGGCAATGTCCTTGATGGGCTTTTCGAACAAGGGTTCGCAAACGGTGCGAATGGCGGCCTCAAAAGCACCCACCGAAGTGCGCGGCGGTACCCAGCCGGACTGGATATGCAGCTCCGCAACCAGACGGTAATCGCGGCGGAACATCGCCAGCATGTTCCGAGCCAGATAATACTGGTCCTGCCGGCTCAGGGTGCCAATGATTGCCATATCCAGGGCAATGTAGTTCGGGTCATGGGGGCGGGTGGTATCGACGAACACGTTGCCCGGATGCATGTCGGCATGGAAAAAATTGTGCTCGAACACCTGCCGGAAAAATATCTCCACGCCCCGCTCGGCCAGCAGTTTGATATCCACCCCCAGTTGCGTGAGGCTCGCCAGATCGGTCACCTGGGTACCGTAAACCCGCTCCATGACCATTACATTTTCCCGGCAATAATCCCAGTAAACCTCCGGCACATACAGCAGGGGGGAATTCTGGAAATTGCGCTTGAGCTGGGAGGCGTTGGCTGCTTCGCGCAGCAGGTCCAGCTCATCGAAAATGGTCTGTCGGTACTCATCGACCACTTCAACCGGCTTGAACCGGCGCAACTCCGGGATGTAGCGCACCATCTGTCGGGCGATGAAATCCATCAGCGAAATATCCTGCTCGATGACCGACCGGATACCAGGCCTGACCGCCTTGATGACCACGGCTTCGCCACTCAGCAATACGGCTGAGTGCACCTGCGCGATGGAAGCCGAGGCCAGAGGGCTCTCGGAGAACTCGGCGAAAGCCTGAGCTACCGGCCGGCCCAGAGCCTGTTCCACCAGCTTGCGGAATTCCTCATTGGGGAAAGGTGCCACATGATCCTGCAGGCGGTTGAGCTCCTCGGTCAGCTGTGGCGGCATGATGTCGGGCCGGGTGGACAGCAATTGCCCGAACTTGATGAAAATCGGCCCCAGATCCTCCAGTGCCTGTCGCAGGCGCTCGCCTTCGGACAGGTGCTGTACCGGCCGCAGCTTGAACGGGGCCAATAGCAGACGCAGGCCGCGCCGTTGCCAGGATAAAGGCAGCAGCTCGTCTACCCGATAGCGGCCGATGATCGCGAGAATGGTGACCAGGCGGGGCAGGTTATTCACGGTTCGGCGCCGGCGGCAGTTTGTATTTGGAAGAGGGCGGTTCGAGTGCCAGTACCGGCGGCGTTTCAAGACGTTGCAGCCGGGCTTCCAGACGGTCCACGCGGCTGCGCAACTCGTCCAGATCCTCGTAAAACAGTTCCGCTTCATCGGTGCCGACGAGCACGCGGGCTTCTTCGGAGAGGTACTCGCTGACGTAGCCGGGCATGCGCCCGGCATCGCGACCGACCTTACGGGCCAGGGCCCGCGCGCTTTGGGCCAACGGATGCCCGACCAGATCGCCGGTCACCTGGTTGAGTGGCTCTTCCCAGTCGATTTCCAGATCTTTCACGATCGCCTGCCACCGCTGGACCAGATCGACGTTACCGAGCAGTTCCACGCCCGTTTCGTGGAGGTTATGGAGGTTGCGTCGTGGCAGGGTTGCGAGCTGTGCGAGACTGCCGCGCAGGGTGGCTTCGGGCGTCTGATCGGAGGCGATGCGGATCTGCGGTTCGCCCTGCGAACTGGTAATAAACAAGGTAAATTCCGGTTGCGTCGACTCGATGCACAAAGTGCGACCTTCAAGGCTGCGCAGGCTGGCCCGTGTTCCCGGGTCGTATTGCAGGGTCTTGCGCGCTGCCCCTTCAATCAGGCGCGAAGCGCCGGCGAGTAGCATGGGGTCGATTTTCATGGCTTGATACCCCGATGCAGGGCAACGATGCCGCCAGTCATGTTGGTGTAGGTAACCTGGGTTAGGCCCGCGTTGAGCATCATCTCCTTGAGGGTTTCCTGATCCGGGTGCATGCGGATACTCTCTGCCAGATAGCGGTAACTGTGCTCGTCGCCCGCCACCAGCTTGCCCATCTTCGGCAGCACGTGGAAAGAATACTGATCATAGATGCGATTCAGCAAGGATGAGCGGGGTTTGGAAAATTCCAGGACCATCAGCCTTCCGCCCGGTTTGAGGACCCGCTGCATGGAGCGCAGGGCCAGATCCTTGTCGGTGACATTGCGCAGCCCGAAAGCGATGGTGATGCAGTCGAAGGTATTGTCGGGGAACGGCAGGTACTGGGCGTCGCACTGGGCGTAGTGGAGATTGCCGGCGTGACCGCGGTCGATGAGCTTTTCCCGCCCGACCCGCAGCATGGCCTCGTTGATATCGGCCAGCACCACCGTACCGGTGGGGCCAACAATCCGGGAAAAGCGCGCCGCCAGGTCACCAGTACCTCCGGCCAGATCCAGCACCTGCTGTCCCGTTCGCACGGCGGCCATCTCGATCGTCAAAAACTTCCAGGCCCGGTGAATGCCGCCCGACATCAGATCGTTCATCAGATCGTAGCGTTGGGCGACGCTGCTGAACACACCCGCCACCCGCTCGGCTTTCTCGGCGGCCCGGACATTTTCGTAGCCGAAATGCGTAATGTCATCTTTATCCATAAATTTCCCCCTTTTCAGGATCGCCGCCAGGTGCCGGCTATTGGTGGTGGATCAGGCCGCAGTCTTCATCTGTTTTGGCCGGACGGTTTGTGCGGACTGTCTAGGGAACCTCTGATCAAGTCCGAATAGCGTCTGGCTTACAGCGCTTTGCGAG
>CAZXLJ010000136.1:0-8004 GCA_964641175.1 uncultured Cellvibrionaceae bacterium | reverse complement strand
ACCGTTGGGAAGTCAGAAAGGAATGGGCGAACTTTGGGTTCGCCTTAAATTTCTTTTACTGGCTGTTTTGGTTTACCGGATCGGAACTCATATTCCTGTGCCTGGAATCGATCCCGGGCAAGTTGAAGCCCTGTTCAGGGCGAACGAAGGCACTTTTCTGGGGATGTTGAACATGTTCTCGGGCGGCGCCTGGGAGCGCATGAGTATCCTTGCTTTGGGAATCATGCCCTATATCTCCGCGTCGATCATCATGCAGATGATGGCCGCCGTGACGCCCTCACTGGAGGCGATCAAGAAGGAAGGTGAGGCTGGGCGTCGGAAGATCAACCAGTACACACGCTATCTGACGGTTTTGTTGGCTCTGGTTCAGGGAGTCATCATGGTGGCCGGGATGGCCGGCCAGGGTATGGCTTATGCGGGATTGCCAGTAGTCAGCTTTTATGTGATTGCAGTAAGTTCGGTGGTTGCCGGTGCGGTATTCATGATGTGGCTGGGTGAGCAGATAACCGAGCGCGGTATTGGCAACGGCATCTCCATGCTGATCTTTGCGGGAATCGTCGCTGGTTTGCCTGGAGCGCTTGGGCAAGTTGTAGAGAGTACCCGCCAGGGTAATTTGCATCCGTTGATGTTGCTGGTGATTTTGATCGGCATTTTCGCAATCATCTGGTTTGTGGTCCGGATGGAGCGTGGACAGCGCCGGATTACCATCAATTATGCCAAGCGACAGCAGGGCCGTACCGGCGGGTATGCACAGCAGACCAGTCACTTGCCGCTGAAAATCAACATGGCAGGGGTAATCCCGGTAATTTTTGCCAGCAGCTTGCTGCTGTTCCCTGCGTCCCTGGCGCAGTGGTTCGGGCAATCGAGCGAGGGCAGGATGGGTGAAATACTTCAGGACGTCGCCCTGGCCGTAGGACCGGGTCAGCCACTCAATTTTGTGCTGTTCGGTGGCATGATCATGCTGTTTTGCTTTGTCTATACAGCCATGATTTATAACCCCAAAGAAGTGGCGGATAACCTGAAGAAGGGCGGAGCTTATATCCCGGGGATACGCCCGGGCGAGCAATCCGCAAAGTACATTGACAACGTGTTGACTCGTCTGACTCTAGTCGGTGCGATCTACATCGCTGCGGTGGCATTGCTGCCACAATTCCTGGTGGCATACGCCGGCATCCCTGTGTACCTGGGAGGAACGTCACTGCTGATCGTTGTTGTTGTAGTGATGGATTTCATGTCCCAAGTACAGTCACACTTGATGTCGCACCAATACGACTCGGTGTTGAAAAAGGCAAATTTGAAGGGCTATGGCAGTCGCTAGCACTGGCGCTGCCTTTTTTGAGGAAGAGTCGATGAAAGTAAGAGCATCTGTAAAAAAACTTTGCAGAAATTGCAAAATTGTCCGCCGCAAAGGAGTTTTGCGGGTGATTTGTCAGGCAGAGCCGAAGCACAAGCAGCGGCAAGGTTAGTCGACATTTGTCGGCAAGATAAATCAAGCGTTGAATGGATTCACACTGGAGGCGTTAACTGTCGCCAATCGAGAGATCGATTGGCTATTGATTTTTAGGTGTTTAAGGCGTTACTATCGCGCCCCTTTTTACGTGTGGCAGCCAAGTTATCTGTTTTACCGGTCTGCCGCGGCGTTTTGTACCCCTTATATCGTCGTTAACGCTGCAAATTTAATAGTACCTGGAGTAATCTGATGGCCCGTATCGCCGGTGTCAACATACCTGATCAGAAACATGCTGTTATTTCCCTAACTTACGTCTACGGTATCGGCCGTAATACCGCCCGAAAAATTTGTGCCGGAGCTGGTATTGGCGAGAGTACGAAAGTTTCCGAGCTGAACGAAACGCAGCTGGAGAGCATTCGTACAGAAGTCGCCAAATTTACGGTGGAAGGTGACCTTCGGCGCGAAGTGTCGATGAACATCAAGCGATTGATGGATCTCGGTTGCTATCGCGGATTGCGTCATAGAAAAGGACTGCCCGTTCGCGGCCAGCGAAGCAAAACCAATGCTCGCACACGAAAAGGTCCGCGCAAGCCGATCAAGCGCTAGTCGCTCTACTGATTCACCGAATAACGTACGTTAGGACAAAGACATGGCTAAGCCAAAACCCAGTACAACACGCAAAAAGGTTAAAAAGACCGTCGTCGACGGCGTAGCGCACATCCACGCGTCTTTTAACAATACCATCGTGACAATCACAGATCGCCAGGGCAATACCCTCTCATGGGCAACGTCGGGCGGATCCGGCTTTCGTGGATCCAGGAAAAGTACTCCATTTGCAGCTCAGGTTGCGGCGGAGCGAGCAGGTCAGGCAGCGCTTGACTATGGTCTCAAGAATTTGGACGTGCAGGTCAAGGGCCCCGGTCCTGGACGTGAATCAGCAGTTCGTGCGTTGAATAATGTCGGTTACAAGATTACCAATATCACCGATGTGACCCCCATTCCGCACAATGGCTGTCGCCCACCGAAGAAACGTCGCGTCTAGGAGGATAAATCATGGCTCGTTATATTGGACCGAGTTGTAAACTGGCTCGTCGTGAAGGTACAGATCTTTTTCTCAAGAGCGGTGTACGACCTCTCGAATCGAAATGCAAAGCAGACACTGCCCCAGGAATGCACGGCCAGCGTCGAGGCCGCCTGTCAGACTACGGTGTGCAGTTGCGCGAGAAACAGAAGGTAAGAAGAATGTACGGCATTCTGGAGCGCCAGTTCCGGAATTATTACAAGGAAGCCGCGCGTCTTAAGGGTGCTACCGGTGAAAACCTGCTGCAACTGCTTGAATCCCGTCTGGACAACGTCGTCTATCGCATGGGCTTCGGCGCAACCCGGGCGGAATCACGTCAACTGGTTGCCCACAAGGCGATCATGGTGAACGGCCGAACGTTGAATATTCCCTCCTATCAGGTTCAGGAAGGCGATGTTGTTGCTCTGCGCGAAAAGAGCAAAAGTCAGTTACGGGTTCAGAGCGCGCTTAATATCGCAGCTCAGCGCGGTGAGGTGAACTGGATTGATGTCAGTGTCGAGAAGAAGGAAGGGGTATTCAAACGCATGCCCGATCGCAGTGATTTGTCTTCTGACATCAATGAAAACTTGATCGTAGAGCTCTACTCCAAGTAAACCCATAAATCGTTGACAGGGTAAGCCTATGCAAATTGCAGTAAACGAGTTTTTGACGCCGAAGAATATTGGCGTTACAGAAATCACCGCAACCCGTGCGAAAGTCGTTCTGGAGCCTCTGGAAAGAGGTTTCGGTCACACACTTGGCAATGCATTGCGACGGATTCTGCTGTCCTCTATGCCGGGATGCGCTGTCACCGAGGTGGAAATCGAAGGTGTTCAGCATGAATACAGCGCGATTGAAGGCGTTCAGGAAGATGTTATCGAGATACTTTTGAACCTGAAAAATCTCGCTGTAGTTATGCACACAAAGGATTCCACAACGCTGCATCTGGTTAAAAAAGGCTCCGGCCCGGTTGTCGCTGGCGATATCCAGATCGATCACGATGTGGAAATCAAGAATCCGGAACTGGTGATTGCCAATATCACCACATCGGACGTCGAATTGAATATGCGACTCACGATTACCCGGGGCCGAGGTTATCAGCCAGCTGACGCCAGGCAACGTGACGACGACGAGACGCGCGCTATCGGCCGTCTGCAACTGGACGCAAGTTACAGTCCGGTCCGCCGCCTGTCTTATAACGTCGAGTCTGCGCGGGTCGAGCAACGGACAGATCTGGACAAGCTGGTACTCGATCTGGAGACCAACGGAACGATAGATCCTGAGGAAGCCATTCGTCGGGCGGCCACCATACTCCAGCAACAGCTTGCAGTATTTGTGGACCTCGAAGGCGAGAAAGAATCCGAGCCGGAGAAGAAAGAAGATCAGATCGACCCGATCCTGTTGCGACCGGTGGATGATCTGGAACTGACAGTTCGCTCGGCAAACTGTCTGAAGGCGGAGAATATTTATTACATTGGTGATCTTATCCAGCGTACCGAAGTCGAGTTGTTGAAGACTCCAAACCTGGGCAAGAAATCGCTGACTGAAATTAAAGATATATTGGCATCACGTGGCTTGTCTCTGGGTATGCGATTGGAAAACTGGCCACCAGCCAGTCTGAAGAACAGCGACTAGTAGAGCCTGGTTCGTCAAAGACGGGAATTTCGTGGCTGACGAACCAGATATTGGTTCCGGTTCAGACCAGTGATTGTTTTGGAATTGAAACTTGCTGCAGAAGCAAATAGAGAAAGGTACAAGCCATGCGCCATCGTCATAGTGGACGTCAATTAAATCGGAATAGCTCACATCGAAAAGCCATGTTTCGCAATATGGTAGCGTCTTTGGTTGAGCACGAACTTATCAAAACTACTTTGCCCAAAGCCAAGGAATTGCGTCGCCACGCGGAGCCTTTGATCACTTTGAGCAAAAGCGACAGCGTCGCCAATCGTCGCCTGGCATTTGATCGTCTGCGTTCGAAAGCTGCGGTCGGTAAACTGTTCAATGAACTGGGTCCCCGATATTCAGCCCGTCCCGGCGGATATTTGCGGATTATGAAATGCGGTTTCAGAACCGGTGACAGCGCCCCAATGGCCTATGTCGAGCTGGTTGATCGGCCCGTTGATGGAGTCGTCGAAACGGCTGCTGACACTGCTGAATAGCCTGGAAGTTCACGAGAAGAATCCAAGGCCGGGGTAATTCCCGGTTTTTTTATGATTGATAAACCGACTGATCAAGCTGTCCGGATCACGGAGATATTTTATTCACTTCAGGGTGAAGCGCAGTCCGCGGGCTTGCCGACCACGTTTGTTCGTTTGACGGGGTGCCCGCTGCGGTGCGGATACTGTGATTCCGAATATGCTTTCCACGGCGGTTCCCGCCATTCAGTCGACGATATTGCAGCTCAGGTGCGAGCGTTCGGTGCAAAACACGTTTGCGTGACCGGCGGTGAGCCATTGGCACAGCCCGCCTGCCTGACATTGCTCACCCGATTGTGCGACGAAGGCTATGAGGTCTCGCTGGAAACCAGCGGCGCCATGCCAGTAGGGGAAGTCGATCACCGGGTCATTCTGGTAATGGACCTGAAAACTCCCGGATCAGGTGAAGTTGCCCGCAATCTTTACGAGAACGTTGCGCTTCTGACGAATAAAGATCAGATAAAGTTGGTCATTACGAGCCCTGAAGATTATCAGTGGGCCAAGTTCAAAATTGACGAGCTGGAATTGATCGGCAGAGTGGGTAACGTTTGGTTATCGCCCGCGTACCAGCAGGTCGAGCCGAGGGAGCTGGCTGAATGGATTTTGCAGGACAAGCTCGAAGTGCGTCTCCAGCTGCAGTTGCACAAGATTCTATGGGGCGATCGGCCGGGAGTGTAGATGCGAAAAGAAACCGCGAAGAAAGCAGTGGTACTTACATCAGGCGGTCTGGATTCCACGACGATACTTGCATACGCCCGATCTCTGGGGTATCAGTGCTACACCATCAGTTTTGACTACGGACAACGTCATAGGTGCGAGTTGCTGGCGGCAGAACGCTGCAGTCGTGTTAATGGTGCTGAAGATCACAAGCTGATATCTCTGGATCTGGGTTCTATCGGCGGATCTGCATTGACCGATGCCAGTATCCAGGTTCCCGAGGTGGCTACCGCAGGGATACCCGTAACCTACGTACCTGCAAGAAATACGGTATTCCTCTCAATAGCGTTGGGCTGGGCTGAAGTACTCGCTGCGGATTTCATATTCATCGGTGTTAATGCAGTGGATTATTCCGGCTACCCCGATTGTCGTCCTGAATTTATTCAGGCATTTGAAAAAGTGGCGAATCTCGCAACCAGAGCCGGAGTGGAAGGTCGCCATGTAAAAATTGAAGCGCCTCTTATACATCTCAGTAAACGACAGATAATCGAAATGGGGATGCAACTGGGCGTGGACTACAGCCAAACGGTGTCCTGTTACCAGGCAACGGATGATGGAAGAGCCTGCGGTCTCTGCGACGCCTGTCGCCTGCGCAAACAAGGTTTCAACGAGGCGGGACTGCCAGACCCGACACGCTACCAATAACGGCCTGGCAAAACCCGTCCGGCAATACGCTTTACAAAGAAACCCTCTCAACTCGGGATCATTGTCGTGACGCGTCGTGCCGACTCCCACTTCTGGTTATAGCAGCACGCAGTCTCTAAATCAGCACCCATTTTCCCGTTATTGCCGCAAAGACGAAGACGAGCAGGTTGGTAATGCCGTGGGCGTAGATGGCGGCGACTGTGCTTTGGCAGCTGATCCTGACCCAGCAGAAAATCAGCCCCGCCAAAGTGCCAGCGAACCAGGCACCATGGAGCGCACCAAATGCAATCGACGACAGCGCAATAGCGACAACGGATACGGGTAAAACCCCCAGAAGTTTCACTTCTTCACCTGACAGACGCGACAGCAGATAACCTCGAAAAGCCAGCTCCTCCGCGATGGGAACCGTGATGACCGCGCCAATAAAGCGAATCAGTAACCATGCGGCCGCAATCATATAGGAAGACCCTTGCAGCGCGCTTGCGAAGTTACGGTCGTACACTGCATCGGGTTCCACCGCGAGTATCCAGATGCCCGTGCACAGAACGCCCGCCAACACCGGCTTGAGCGTCAGCTTTTCCCGTTTAAGACGCAAATGCGGCCAGATAAATGCCAGCGCGAGGCCTACGGTAAGCACCCGGAGCGGGTAGAGCCAGGCAAACCCGGCCGTAAATGCGGAGGTGATCAGAATTGTGGAAAGCAGTGCAACCAGCGGTACCAGGGTGGCCACCGGCAATGGCATGTCCTGGCCGGTCCGGGGCTCACGCACCGCGGTCGACCGTGTAAAAAAAGATAACGAATGGGCGAGCCAGAGCAGCCCGACGGAGGTGATGATAAACGTTATCCAGCCCGCCTGGGAATGAAATCCACCCATGGCGATCTCCTCGGAAATATGGTGGCCAACCAGAATCAGCGCGATGATTCTGACAATGTTCAGCAGCCAGATCGCGGCAATACCTAACGGCAACAGCAACAGGGCGTGCGGAAAACGCAGGGATTTTCGGGATGAGTAGAGAAACACGGTTGTAAAAGCCAGCACCAGGCCTATGCCTTCGTAGCCTGAACAGGCCGGATCGATCTGCACAAAAAACTCTCCGGCACCGATGATCTTTTCGGCGGGGTCGACCGCGAGCTGTCCAGGGAGAATCCGGTTCAGGGCGCTGACGGTGAGGGAAAAGGTCACGTGGCTCATGGGTTCCCACAGCTGCCGCGTCCACAGAGCGATATACGAAATAACAAACGCGCCCGTCGCAGCCGCAACAAGTGTGAATTTTTCCTGCCGTAGCCATCGGCCAAACGACCGGCGACTGAAAATCATTCCAAGGGCGGTCAAAAGCGTCAACAGCACCAGCACTGTCCACGTAATAAAAACATTCCACGTCAGCTCCATTGCGTCACCCATCTCAAAAATAAACCAGGTGACAAAGTAAAGGGCGCCGAATGCGAGCAGATTGAGGACCAGAAAGGCCAATGTGCGTACGGGTCGGATTTCACTGACCATATCGGACCAGTGATGCTTGAGCCGCTCATGCATCAAGATGCCGGCAAGTGCAACGAACACGAAGAGGACTTTGAGGAAATGACCCAGCTCCCGGAAGACTCCATACCAGGGTGCTTGAAACTCACTGTCAATCAGCACCTGCGGCCTGAAGCTCTGACTAAGAAAAAACTCCTGCGCGGCAATCAGGCACAGGCTGCCGACCAACAGGGCAGAACGGAGGGAACGTGGGTGGCGGCTGTCGGTTGTCATGGCAGAACGGCGGTACCTTGAGGGCGTTGAAAGTCGAAGAAGAGTATCTTATCTGGCGCATGGACGTCTGCCGAAAAAACCGCAAATAATGCTTGTCTTTTTCCTTCAAAACATTACCATATGCGCCTCTTTGGGGTCGTTAGCTCAGCTGGTAGAGCAGTTGGCTTTTAACCAATTGGTCACTGGT
>CAZXLJ010000135.1:0-8068 GCA_964641175.1 uncultured Cellvibrionaceae bacterium | reverse complement strand
CCAACGGGGCGGGCAAGAGTTCGCTGGTCAATATTGCCGTGGGATTGTTGCAGCCCTCCTCCGGAGCGGTGCAACGCCGTCCCCGCCTGCGAATCGGTTACATGCCGCAGCAATTGCGTTTTGATGCCACCCTGCCGATGACGGTGCAGGGTTTTTTGGAACTGGCCAGTCGCGACCGGCCGGCCATCGCCCGGGACAGCAAGCGACTCGGTATCGAGCCTCTGCTCGACTCCCAGCTGCAGCAGCTCTCCGGTGGCGAGTTGCAACGGGTACTCCTGACCCGTGCTTTGCTGCGACAACCGGAGCTGCTGGTCCTTGATGAACCGGCCCAGGGCGTAGACATCGCCGGGCAGGCGGAACTGTACCGGATCATTTCCGAAATCCGCGCCGAACTCGGCTGCGGCGTGTTGATGGTCTCCCATGATCTGCATCTGGTGATGGCGCAGACCGATCGGGTGATCTGCCTGAACCACCATATCTGCTGCGAAGGTGCGCCCGAAAGCGTGAGCAAAAATCCCCAGTTTCTCCAGCTTTTTGGTGAAGCCACCGCCACCGATATCGCCATTTACACGCACCACCACGATCACGAACACAACCTTCACGGAGACGTTGTCCAGTCCGGCCAATGTCAGCACGACCACCATGCCTGATTTTCTGATACTTGCCGCCGCTGCCGGAATCGGTGTGGCGCTGATGACCGGTCCGCTGGGCGCCTTTGTTATCTGGCGACGTCTGGCCTATTTCGGAGATACCCTTGCGCACGCGGCCCTGCTGGGTGCTGGCCTCGGTCTGTTTCTGCAGATCCAGCCCCAACTGGCCGTGGTCGCGTCGAGCCTGCTGCTGGGGTTGCTGCTCACCGGATTGCAGCGCTCCCGATCACTCGCCTCCGACACTTTGCTGGGCATTCTTTCCCACACGGCACTGGCCGCAGGGCTGGTGTGTGTCAGTCTGTTATCCGATGCGCGCATCGATCTTTACGCCTTACTGTTCGGGGATCTGTTAACCGCCAATATCACCGACATTCTGTGGATTTACGCAACCGCCGCGGCAGTACTGACTACCCTGTTTTTCACCTGGCGCTCGCTCCTGCTGGCTACCCTGGATGAGGATCTGGCCAAGGTCGAGGGCGTGCCTACCGAAAAACTGCGCCTGTTGCTGGTGACCCTGGTCGCGCTGGTCATTGCATTTGCCATGAAAGTGGTAGGCATTTTATTAATTACTGCCTTGCTGATCATTCCGGCGGCGGCGAGTCGCAACCTGAGTCGATCGCCCGGCGTCATGGCCATCGGAGCCAGTGCCATCGGCGCGCTCGCAGTCATTATCGGTCTGGCGGCTTCCTGGTTTCTCGATATTCCCGCAGGTCCAGGCGTGGTTCTTTGCGCCGCTATTTTCTTCTTCTCCACCTGGCTCATCGCGCGGCTGAACGTCAGACGAATTCGTTTAAATCTGGACGATTAAAAAATAGTCATTGCCAAATTATTCTGATTTATTTATTGTCTGATTATTGTTAATAACAATAACTCATCACAATCTTCTTCCTGCAAATAACCCCCGTCTCTGTTTAGCCGCAAGGCTCGCAGCCGTTGTGTCGACGTATGGGCAGGCCATTGGTCAAGGAGCATGTTCATGTTCAAAGATCTCTCCAGTTCCGCCGCTACCATCACTTCACTTACCACCCGGACATTGGCATTCTCCGCACTGTTATTGCCTGTTTTTGTCGACGCCCAGATTTTCTGGAGTACCGAAGATGCCCGCTCCGAATTCCAGCAGTTAAACGGCGCGGCCCTGAGCGGGCCCGTGTATATTTTTGTTCCCGACGATGACGCCGTGAACTACGTGCACTTCCGCCTGAACGGAGTCACCGCCCGCTTCGACGGACAGCCACCATTTGATTTCCGGGACCGCGATGCCAATGGAGCGGTCCAGCCCTGGTCCGCTATTGAAGCCGGCCCGGGTGCGCACACTATTCAGGCAGATCTGCATTATCTGGATGGCTCTAAATCGAGATTGACCGCCGACTTTTCGGTGACGGCACATCCCCCGGTCAACTTCTCCCCGGCGCAGATCAGCCTGACCATGGCGCCCGACCTGCAACAGGACATTACCGTCCTGACCAGCCTGGGCGCTCTGGACGATGGCGCAATGGCGACAGCAAGTCTTTTCTCCGATCAATCCTGGGTTGCCGCGCCCGCCGGCAGCGTCGCGGTACCCGGAGATATCACGTTAAGCGTTGATACCTCGGGGATGCCACCGGGGCAGTATTTCGCGAACATCGCGGCGCAGATCGACGGTGAGACGCGGGGAGAACTGCCGGTGACCTTAACCGTGAGCGGTGGCGAAGACCGTTGCGCGCCGGTAATTTGCAGTGAAATACGGGTGGACCTGCCTTGGCTACTGGAATTCGATAGCGAGCGCGGCCACCTGGTTGACGGCAACGGCCTGGGGACCGGCTTCACCTATTTCGACTCACCGACCCACGGAACCGGTTACGCGCCGGCAAACCTGCTGGTCGATCCCGAACGGGGCACTTTAAAAATTCATACCTCCCCCGGCATTCAGTATGGCAAGAACAATAATCTGGAAAATGCCCTCGGGGTGGGCATCGCCGCGCCCAACCAGATATCTGTCATCGACACCCGCATCAAACAACCCCGCAGCGTGGGTACCGCCAACAGATTCGAACAGGCTGGCCTTTGGTTCGGCATGGACGAAGATCATTACGTCAAGCTGGTGGTCATCGACACCAACGGCCAGCTGCAACTGGAATACCTCGGGGAATCTGCCGGCGCGGATGAATTTCGTTTCACTAAAAAATTGCCGAGCCTGACAGACCAGGACATCCAGCTGCGTCTGGTGATCAATCCGTTCGAGCTGACAGTCGATGCGCAGTACATTATCGGCGAAGGTATTTTCCAGTCACTCGGTGTTTATTCATTGCCGGAGGAATTTTTCAGCTTTGACGCCGCCGGCCTGGACCCGGAGATCGGCACCCGCAGTTTCGCCGGAATATTTGCGACCCACCGGCTGGGGCCGGCCGCGGTGGATTGGGAATTCGATTATTTCAGGGTCACTGCGGCGGAACGTCCGAGCGAAGTATCCGACATTGAATTTTCCCGGGTATCCCACTCGGTACCTTTCCCCACCAGCATGTTCTGGGGACCGGATAACCGCCTTTATGTTGCCGAACTGTTCGGAACCATTCACGCCTTGACCTATGACAGCGAGCTGAATGTCATTGACGATGAAATCATCAAGACACTGGTGCAGGATCAGGGCCGCCGCATGACCCTCGGGCTCACCATCGGACCTGAATCGAGTGCCGACGATGTCCATATCTGGGTGGCCCATTCGAGTCCGTCAACGTCCGCGGGCGACCTCAACTCAGGCGTGATCAGTCATATTCACGGTCAAGGTTTCTCCGAGATTGAAAATGTCGTTACCGGTCTGCCGCGCGCCTATGCCAATCACGCCACCAACGAGCTGCGCTTCGGGCCGGATCAGCGCCTCTATATTCCAGTCGGCGGCAACACCGGAGCCGGTTCGGTCACCGCTGCCGAGACCGAATTCGGCGACCGCGCAGAACAACCTCTGTCCGCAGCCATTGTGGTGGCGGATGTGCTCAATCCCTTCTTCAACGGCGCGTGTTATGCGGACGCTCAGGATCCGTTCACCGGCGATCCTGGCTGCGATGTACACCTGTACGCGACCGGTTTGCGCAACAGCTACGGAATCGTTTTCCACAGTAATGGCCTGATGTATGCGACGGATAACGGTCTCGGCGTGACAGGCGCCGTGCCTCCCTCCGCCTCGCCCCCCTGTGATGGTCTGGGCGATCACCGACCGTTCTTTCAGGGCGGCGGCAATCCCGGCACCCAGCCGGATCTGCTTCTGCTGATTGAGGAAGGCGCTTACTACGGCCACCCCAATCCTTCACGCAATGAATGCGTGTTCAAAAGTGGCCAGATTCAGGGTGTTGGACCCTTGTCCAATTACCGCTTTCCGCTGCTGGATCTCGGCGATCACCGCTCCGTCAACGGCATCATCGAATACACCAGCAACGCCGCCTGCGGCAAACTGCAGCACAATCTTCTCTACACCAACTATTCCGTGGGTGATGATGTAACGCGGGTACAACTGAGCGAAGACGGCCGCAGCGTAGTGGGCATTTCCAGCCTCATCACCAACCTCAATGACCCACTGACATTGATGCAGAACGCCCGCGGGGATATTTTCGTAGCCGAATTCGGTGCGAACAAAGTCACCGCCTTGCGGCCAAGTGTTGCGGAATGTGAGGAGGAAGACTGAGGGCGGTTCCGTGAGTTCCGGTGCGATCAGGTGACATAGCTCTACGACAATCCGGCATCAACGAATTGCAGAACACCCGTTGATGCCGTTTGTATTTCAGTAAAAAGGCAAATTTGCCGAACCGGTTTACTTCAAAATCACAATACAGGTTTCAGCAAACCCGAGCTTGAACTCGAACTGGCGCTCGATCCCGAACTGGCACTTGAACTCGAACTCGAACTCGAACTCGAGCTGGCGACTGAACCTGAACTTGAACTGGAACTTGTGCTGGTGGTCGATGAGCTCGGAGGACGCACGCCATATCCGCAGAAGCGCTTAATGGCGTTCTGGTATTCGACGAATATGTCGGCCTCGGATTCCTGCCTGTAAAGATCGCTGTTCAATACCGCTTCACAGTCAAGATCCCCCTTTACCAGCTGAGCGAGCCGGGTCGCCATTGCAGCGGATTTGATCTGCGACTCGCCTTGCTGGAGAAGCTCGCTCACCGTATAAGAAAGATCGACATGCTTCTGCTCCCCGTCGGTATCGTCGAATAGAACGGTCAAGGTCAGTTCCGCTTCCGGGTCAGGATCTTCTTCACTGGTGAACAGCTCGAAGAAGAACTGGTCACTGTTAAAAGCGAAGTTCGAGGGACGTACTTTTTTCTCGTCCGTGGAGATCTCCTCGGCGGAGGTCTGCAAAAGATCCATCGCCTGGGGATAGAGCAGGCGATGGCCGCCAGGGCCATTTTCAGGCTTGAAATATTCATGCTTCCTCACAATCTAGTTCTTACATTGAGCAGAACCAACCGGATGCTGCATCGGTGAGTGAAAAACCGCTGGCCTGCGGGCGATGTTCACTGTATTGGCTGGAGGAAAAGAGGGTCCATACGTAAAAATACGTACTTTTAAGCCAATGTTAGGTTCGTCACATCAACAAACGGAAAAACGTTTGAGCGGACATTTTCTGTCGAGAGAAGCCGCTGTCAGCAAACGCTGGCAGTACCGACACGGTTCTTCAGAAAATCGGAGAAATTAAAGTAGCCCTTGACCCGCCCGTGACAACCTTGGACCATGTGTTACCAATTCGCGCCTTGATCTGGCGCCGTCCCCGGCTGTTATTTCACCCATCCGGCGGGCACATACACGGTGCGCCCAAAAGGCCCGCCTGCACGAATGTTCCGCGAGAGAAATCCAATGCGCTGCATCACTATCACCAATATTCCTGAAGACCTGTATCAAGCACTGGTCCATTCTGCCCAAAAAAACCGCCGTAATATGAACCACGAAATTCTGGTAAGTCTGCATACGGCACTGGAAGCGGCCAGGCAGCAGCCGGCCATGCCGAGCTCGGCGCAGTTGCGCACCAAGAGCCTCAATGCAATCCTTCCGGAAAAATATCTGAATGCGGCCATCTCGGAGGCGATCGCCAAGCTGTAAACAGCATCGGGTGCGTTATTACCCGTCTTCATATAGAGAAGAAAGCAAACGCCATATAATTATGAAGCCCGCCATCAGGAAGTCCTAAACTTGTTATTACCGGTTGGAATCTGGACGGTGTCCAGCCCTTCCACCGGATTTGCGGTTTGGGTGAATCGCTGACCACCTCGCGCAACCATAAGGCTAATAATGGCGAAGAACCGAAAGCTCCTTAACTGGAGAACGCGTGCACCATACAGAGGCCGTTGGGTGGCTCGATCGCTTTCATTGGGTCTGCTCGCCTTCGGCGTCCTGCCCGCGCTCACACAGGCCCGTCAGCAGGAACTTCTGCAATTGAGCCTCGAAGAACTGCTGGAGTTGAAGATCAGCACGGTTTCCCGCCGCGAACAGTCCCTGCCCGATGCGCCCGCTGCGATTTATGTGATTACCCGAAAGGATATAGTTAATTCCGGCGCCACCAGCTTGCCACAGATTCTACGGCAAGCGCCGAATCTTCACGTGGCCCAGGTAAACAGCGGTCATTACGCCATCAGTGCCCGCGGATTCAACGCATCGGTCTCCAACAAGCTGCTGGTACTGCTGGATGGCCGCACGTTGTATACGCCGCTTTTTTCAGGGGTTTTTTGGGATCAACAGGATTATTTCCTCGCGGACATCGAGCGCATTGAAGTGGTCAGCGGGCCGGGCGCCACCATGTGGGGTTCAAACGCGGTCAATGGTGTGATCAACATCGTTACCCGCAAAGCCGCCGACACCCAGGGTTTGCGACTAACCGCACAAAACGGCAACAGGGAGCGCAGTGCGGAAATGCGCTATGGGGGTGGCGCCGGAGAATTCGGGCACTTCCGCGTGTATGCCAAGACGGTGCACGCCGATCACAACGTCCGTGAGGATGGCAGCAGTATTCTGGATGAAATGGAAAGGCATCAGCTAGGATTTCGCTATGACTGGCAAGATGCAGCGGAAACTGACCAGATCACCGTACAAGGTGATGTCTATGAAGGCCGCAACCAGAACCGGGGCGTTTTTGCGGATATTGATTTCCGCGCAATGGAGTGGTCTGGAGCCAACATTCTCGCCCGGTGGAGCCGACGCATGGATGGTGGGGGCGGTATCCGGTTGCAAGGCTATGTCGACCACACTGAACGCAACGATCAGTTTCTGTTTCAGCCCCGCGCAAGTATCATCGACCTCGATTTCCAGCACAGCATACCTCTGCAGCGTCACCACATACTCTGGGGCGCGGGTTACCGGCATTCGAAGGATCACGTCGAGCCAGGATTCCTGGCAACCTTCGTTCCGGACCGGCGCGTGCTGAACTGGACCAATGTCTATGTGCAGGATCACATTAAACTGCATTCCAAACTCGAAGCGACGTTGGGGCTGCGCGCGGAACACAACAGTTACACTGGCACCGAGTACTTGCCCAATATCCGTTTCGCATGGAAGCTTTCGGAGGATCAACTGGTGTGGACTTCGCTGTCTCGTGCAGTCCGCGCACCCTCGCGGGTGGATCGCGATGTCTATTTCCCGGCTCCACCCAATTCGGTTGTTGTCGGAGGTCCAAATTTCGAGTCGGAGGTTGCCAAGGTAGCCGAACTGGGTTACCGCGCCAAACACTCCGATAAAATAATTTATTCGTTGACGGCCTTCTACCACGACTGGGACAAGCTGCGCAGCGGCAGCAATGTCCCGGTTGAGATCGAAAACAAAATTGAAGGTAAAGCCTACGGCCTGGGATTATGGGGCAGCTATCAGATAACTCCGCGCTGGCAATTAAGCGGTGGCGCGTCCCTTCTGGAAAAGGATTTGCGCCTGCGTCCTGACAGTACCGACCCGGTCGGCGTAAACAATGATACTTTGGCCAATGATCCCCATTCGCTCTATTCCTTAAAATCCACCAGCCAATTGGGTGATCATCTGCTTCTGGATTTGCACCTGCGACGGGTGGGCCGGCTGCATACATTTGATGTGCCCGCCTACACCGCCATTGACTCGCACCTGAACTGGAAAATCAATGAACAGGTATCGCTGCATGTTACTGGTCGAAATCTAAACGGTCGACACCGCGAATTTGAAAGTATCGCCAACGGAATTTACGTTCAGCGCGAAGCCCTGCTGGGTGTGACCTGGACTCCTTAGAAGCTGTTTCATAACTCGCGAGCGAAGCCGAGACAAGGCGAAAATGACCGAGACGCGGAGTTTACGTGGAGTAAATGAGCAGTCTGAGGCCATTTTCAACGCGGTATCGGCGAGTGCAGCAGTTATGAAAAGCTTCTAGAGATCTGCCTTCAGCAGTGACCCACAGCCAGTATATCCGTGGCGCGCCGCTGCGATACCGGACG
>CAZXLJ010000134.1:6221-8070 GCA_964641175.1 uncultured Cellvibrionaceae bacterium | reverse complement strand
ATCAGAGGTTCCCTAGTAAGGCTACTGCCGGCGCAGAATTTAAACAGGTTCAGGGAAGACGCGCAGGCGGGGACCGATTGCGCTCAGGCGGCGACTGTGAGGTTCCAATTCAGATTTTCAAGGGTTTTTTCGAGATCAAAGGGGTCAGTTAATGGATGCGAATAAAGAAAAGGCATTAAAAGCCGCACTTTTACAGATTGAGCGGCAGTTCGGTAAAGGAACTGTGATGCGGATGGGCGATCAGGAACGCCAGAATATACCCTGTATATCGACCGGTTCTCTGGGGCTGGATCTCGCATTGGGAACTGGCGGTCTGCCTCGGGGCCGTATCGTCGAGATCTACGGGCCTGAATCCTCAGGAAAAACCACACTTACCCTGCAGGTTATCGCTGAGGCGCAGCGGGCGGGCGGGACCTGTGCGTTTGTCGATGCCGAGCATGCACTGGATCCGATCTACGCCGAGAAACTTGGCGTTAATGTAGACGAGTTGATCGTATCCCAGCCGGACACCGGGGAACAGGCGCTGGAAGTATCCGACATGCTGGTGCGTTCCGGCGCTATCGATGTACTTGTCGTGGACTCAGTGGCCGCATTGACACCCAAGGCCGAGATTGAAGGCGACATGGGCGACCATCACGTCGGGTTGCAGGCGAGGTTGATGTCCCAGGCGTTGCGCAAAATTACCGGGAATATTAAAAATGCCAACTGTCTGGTCATTTTCATCAACCAGATCCGAATGAAAATCGGAGTCATGTTTGGCAACCCTGAAACAACAACCGGAGGAAATGCCCTGAAATTTTATGCATCGGTGCGACTGGATATCCGCCGGATCGGATCGGTCAAGGAAGGCGATGAAGTGACCGGGTCAGAAACCCGCGTCAAGGTGGTTAAAAACAAGGTTGCGCCTCCGTTCAAGCAAACAGAGTTTCAAATCCTGTACGGACAGGGAATCAATCGCCTGGGAGAGATCGTCGATTATGGCGTGAAGCTTGGTCTGATCGACAAGGCAGGTGCCTGGTATAGCTACCAGGGGGACAAGATCGGGCAGGGCAAGCAGAACGCCATTAATTATCTGAAAGAGAACGCCGAGACAGCCAAATTTCTGGAAGCAAAAATCAAGGAAGAAATGCTCGGTGGAAAATCTGTATCGAACGTTGCCGAGACGGTCGAAGAAGATTCCTGATAGGTTCGCAGTTTGGAATCCAGGCAGATTTATAACAAGGCGATTGCGCTGTTGGCTCGGCGAGAGCATTCTGAAAAGGAAATGTGCACCAAGCTGTTAAGGCAGTTTGGCGACCAGGAGCCGCTCGTGCATGAAGTTGTCGAGCGGCTTAAAAAGGATGACTACCTTTCCGATTCGCGTTTCGCTGCATGCTATGTCCGTTCACGGGCCAATCGGGGTTTCGGAGCAGAGCGAATCATGCAGGAACTGACGACCAAAGGAGTGGGCCCGGAAGCCTGCGCAGTGGCAATGGAGCAATTCGAACGGTCTGAATCGGGCTGGTTCGTCGTAATTGAGCAAGTGTGGAGAAAGAAGTTCGGTAAACCGCCCGAAAATTTTCTCGAGAAATGCAAGCAGGCGCGCTATCTACGGTACCGGGGATTTTCATCTGCGCAGATTGCGAAGCTGGAAGCAGTATGGAGTGCTGAAAAGGGGTAAACAAAGGAGCTCCGCTCCGGCGGTCAGTGTCAACAGGCACTAACGCTTCGGCTTTTCATCTGGCACTCGACCCTGTCGGTATGTCTTGAATTGCGGAGCACCGAGTCTGGCCGCGAAATCTCAGTTATAAAGCGGCAGTTGTAAAACCGGGGACCTGAGGACAGTTACGAACTTTAGTTACGAACTTTG
>CAZXLJ010000134.1:0-6121 GCA_964641175.1 uncultured Cellvibrionaceae bacterium | reverse complement strand
CGAACTTTGATTGCGAACTATAGTCACGAATTTTCGTCGACAAGCTGCGGAGATCAAATGACCAGTCCGGCCAAAGTCGATTCGCCCATCATCGTAATGCTTATCCGGCACGCTCAAAGTCAGTGGAACCTGGAAAATCGCTTTTCCGGCTGGGCCGATCCTCCCTTGACGCCCGCGGGTGAGGCGGAAGCGGTGCTGGCGGGCGAGCATTTGCGGCGGTTGGGCTTCCGGTTTGATATCGCTTTTACCTCACGTCTGTCACGGGCGAAAGCTACGCTGGAAATCCTCCTCAGGCATATGCATCATCCTCCCATCCCGACCCAAGACGACTGGCGCCTGAACGAACGCCATTACGGTAGCCTGGAAGGTAAGGTTAAAACTCCCGAAGCAAATAATACAACCCCCGGGCAGATCTGGCGGTGGCGGCGCAGTTATCTGGAAAAAGCGGAACCCTTATCTCTGGACGACCCTCGGCACCCCCGGTTTTCACGCCTTTATAAAGACCTGGATCCCGCGTTGCTGCCATCTGTTGAAAATCTTGCCGACACCCGGCTGCGCGTCATGGCTTTATGGAAGGAATTAATTCTCCCTCAGGTGAGGTCTAAAAAGACCCCGATCGTGAGTGCCCATGGTAATACGTTACGCGCGCTTCTGATGGGTATTGCTGACATGTCCGTCGAGGAAATCGAGAGCTTCGAAATTCCCACCGGAATTCCCATTCAGGTAAAACTGGACGGGGGCGGAAGATTTCTGTCATGGGAATACCTGGTTCCGGCGAATCGGTGACGCACTTCTCTGCGGAGCTGACTGGTCGCAGCACGTGCTGAATTTAAATTCGAGATCCCTTCTCCTTAAAGAGACTTCACTGTTAGAATCTGGCAGCGGCGACGGATAGCGTGTCGCAATTTTGCAACACTTTCAAATAAGTTTTTTAGAATATTTCTGGCAGATTTATTGCAATTAACGAACAGCTGCCACCCCCTCGGGCGATCAGCCTGGCTGCACAACTCCAATAATTAGTCGAATTTCATCGACACAATTTATTAAATATCGGGCGCGTCGCTTGCATATTGGCGGTTTTGGCTGCGTGGCGGGTGTTCAGGTCACGTTTAACAGACAGACTCAAGGAATTTGATTAGATGAGATCAAGTGGTATCGCGGTGTTTGGTTTCCAAGCGGTGTGTAATAACTACATTAGGCAGCTGAAAATTGTCTTGACGCTGGCGATGGTGGCCTGTTGCCCAAATGCAACATCGGCTGCAGAGCCGGAATCCGCAGCCCAAATTTTGCTCAACATGATGGCTGACAAAGCCAGAGGGCTGGCCGCAGCGAATTACGCTCCGCCGGTATCAAATCTGCCATCCGAGCTTGCAGACATGAGCTACTCGCGTTATCGCGCGATTAATTTCAAGCCCGAACAGGCATTGTGGCGAAATGAGTCTCTTTTTGAAGTGCAGTTCTTCCACCCTGGATTCTTATATAAAGAACCGGTCGACATTAAGGTGATTGACGGGCAGGGATTAAATGCCCGCGTAGATTTTAATCCGGAATCTTTCAATTACAACGGCCCGGCAAAAGATATCCTGAACGTTGCCAAACCGGATTTCGGATTCGCGGGTTTCCGCATCCATTACCCGCTCAATTCAAGTCAGTACAAAGATGAATTCGTCGTTTTTCAAGGCGCCTCTTATTTTCGCCTGGTAGGACCCGGGCATGTGTACGGGATGTCTGCGCGGGGGCTCGCTATCGATACCGCGGGTCCCAATGGTGAAGAATTTCCCGTCTTTCGTGAATTCTGGTTGTTGAAGCCTCAGCCGGAAAGCGCCGTGGTCAGCGTTTTCGCGCTGCTGGATTCACCGTCGGTAGCCGGTGCCTATCATTTTGAATTTCACCCTGGTGTACCAACATCGGTCGATGTTGATGCCCGCCTTTTCGCCCGCACGGACGTAGGCAAGCTCGGCGTAGCCCCTCTCACCAGCATGTTTCACTACGGTGAAAACAGAACCATGTTTTTCGATGATTTTCGTCCGGAAGTGCATGATTCGGACGGATTACAGATGCTCACCCAGAGCGGGGAGTGGATATGGCGACCTCTAACCAATCCGACGCATCTGAGTATCAGTTCATTGCTCGATGAAAATCCTCAGGGGTTCGGTCTCATGCAGCGTGACCGTGAATTCGGTAATTATCATGACGTGGAAGCAAATTATCACCGGCGCCCGAGCTTTTGGGTGAAGCCACTCAGCGAGTGGGGTAAAGGCCGGGTGGAGCTGGTAGAGATTCCCAGCCAATCGGAGACCAACGATAACATTGTCGCCTACTGGGTGCCGGAGCAGCCGCTGCGCAAAGGCGAGGAGGCGCGATTTCGCTACAGCCTGACATCCCTGGACGCCTTTCCAGCCGGCCACAGTCTGGCGCATGTAGCGTCAACCAGAATTGGCTGGGCGGCTATTCCGGGGCAGGACAAACCGCCGCCGACCAGCGAACGGCAATTTGTAGTGGATTTTACCGGAGCGGATCTTGACCGACTGGCTGCGGACATCCCTCTGGAAGCCAGTCTGTCGGTATCATCCGGCCAGACCCGGGATCTTCATGTGGTCCGTCTGCCGGCAGGTAACGGGTGGCGAGTGAGTTTCAAGTTAACGCCCGAAAAACAGGACGCGGTTGATATGCGTCTTTATTTAAGCTGGGGTACGCAACGATTGAGCGAGGTGTGGAACTATGTCTGGTATCCCAACGCAGTCCGATAAAGTTGTCAGCTTCGCTGACGCTAAACTGGCGAAAGCGAGTTACAAGATTCACATTCCGTGTGAACGCACCCGAAGCGTTATCTTTTTCGGGTTGTCCCTTGGCACCATCGCCCTGGGCATCTGGCTGATGTTTGATATTCTCTCGGCGAATGGTCTCAATGTCATTGAAACCGGATTGCTTGTTTTATATTCGTTGACATTTTCCTGGATAACATTTGCCTTCTGGAACGGGCTGATCGGTTTCATTCTTCAGGTTTTCCGGATTGATCCTTTGAGTTTGCGGCGCCAGACAGCGCGCCCTGACAGCACCAAGCGCAGGCCCAAGAGTAGAACAGCGGTAGTAATGCCGGTTTATAACGAAGATACCCGGCGAATCATGGCGGGATTTGAAGCCAGTTTACGCTCGCTGGAGACCACCGGGCAGATCGCACACTTCGATTTTTACATGCTCAGCGATACGCGGGATCCAGTGCTGATCGAAGCGGAAGCCAGTGCCTGGCAAGGGCTGTGCGAAAGGCTCGGAGATTCGGCCAGTCGCGTTTTTTACCGGCGGCGTGAAAACAACGTCAGTAAAAAGGTCGGCAATCTGGCCGATTTTTGCCAGAAGTGGGGCAGTTATTACGAATGCATGATCGTGCTTGATGCTGACAGCGTCATGACCGGGGAGTGCATGCTGCATCTGGTGCACGCAATGGAAGATAATCCGGGCGCGGGTCTCATCCAGACCGTACCCATTCCTGTCCGCCAGGAAACCTTTTTCGGACGGTTTATCCAGTTCGCTGCGACCCTTTACAGCCCGATGTTGGCGACAGGCCTGGCATTTTGGCAAACCAATGCTGCCAATTATTGGGGCCACAATGCGGTCATACGGATTTCTGCCTTCATGGATAATTGCGGTTTGCCATCATTACCGGGGAAGGGCCCTTTTGGCGGCGAGATTCTGAGCCACGATTTTGTCGAAGCGGCATTGCTGCGACGGGGCGGCTGGGATGTGTTTTTGTTACCGGATCTGCAAGGCAGTTATGAAGAAGTGCCCAGCAACCTTCTCGACTATGCCACCCGGGATCGCCGTTGGGTCCAGGGGAATATCCAGCATCTTGGCTTACTTCTGTATTCTGGATGGCACGGTGCCAGCCGCCTGCATTTTATATTCGGGGCTGTGGCATATCTGTCCACGCTGATCTGGTTGGCGATGCTCGCGCTCAGTACGCTGGATGCCATCTGGCGGGCCCTCACCAGTAATGTCTTTTTTCACAGCGTGTATCAGTTATTTCCGAACTGGCCGGTCGCTAAAGACGGGCTGATTTACTCAGTGTTCTATCTGACCGTCACCCTCCTGTTCCTGCCCAAGTTGCTGGGCATCGTAGTCGGGATGCTACAGAACCGGGCCGCTTTTGGCGGACTTAAGAAAATGACCTTGAGCGCCGTGATCGAGACAATATTTGCCATCCTGATAGCTCCTATCATGATGGTGTTCCATTCGTGGTTTGTGGTCAGCGTATTCGCCGGACGAGGTGTGAGTTGGGAAGCGCAGCCGAGAGATGGGCGGCTCGTCCCCTGGCGCGACGCATTTGGACGGACCGCCTTGGCAACTGTGATTGCGTCAGCCTGGGGTGCAACGGCGTGGTTTCTTGCACCCACATTTTTCTGGTGGCTATTGCCGGTACTTATCGGTTTGACGCTGGCCGCACCGATTGTGCGCTACTCCAGTAGTGTTCGGCTAGGCGCTGCGGCGCGAAATTTGGGCATTTTTGCCACCCCCAATGAAATTTCAGAGGAACCGGTATTGCATGATCTGCGGCAGGGCTTGCACAATGGCCAGACCGTAAAACGCGGGAAATTATTCACGCGCATGCTGCCTGCAAAATGGCGGGAGATGCCGGTGCAGTCATTCGAATCGGGTGTTGACAGGCGTTCCCACGCTTGAGCGAGGGCCGGCGGCAATCTCTTTGCCGCCGGCACAGGTTACGGCGTTGACCCGCCGGTTTAAAAAGGTTCTGATTAAACGTTCCAAGCTTTTCCAATATCTACTCGGCCCGACGGTTCCCGGTCGTGCTAATCGATTCCGATATGCAATCTCAGGTGGTCTGTGTTCACCTCGGACGTCTGTTGATGTTTCCGAGCGTTGATGCAGTCCACCTGGTCAACGAATTTGAGGAAAACAGATGATGACTTGGCTATTGCTGTTTGCAGGGCTGGTACTGCTCGTGATCGGGGCGGATCTGCTCGTTAAGGGTGCTGCCCGGCTAGCCACCAGCTTCGGGGTCCCGGCCCTGGTCGTAGGACTGACCGTTGTGGCGTTTGGAACCAGTGCCCCCGAGTTGGCCGTCAGCGTAAAGGCGGCGTATTCGGGGCAAGCGGAATTGGCGGTCGCGAACGTCGTGGGCAGCAATATTTTTAACGTGCTTTTCATCCTCGGTCTCGCGGCGCTGATTTCACCGCTGGTCATTTCACAGCAGCTGATTCGGCAAGACGTGCCCATCATGGTAGCCGTTTCGGTAGTCGCGGTGATCATGGTATGGGATGGGAATATAGGGAAGGTCGAGGCCGCGTTCCTCGCCGTGGGGCTGGTAACCTACACGGTGTTTTTATTCGTGCAAGGCAGACGGAGCAACCCCGAAAGCGCCGGTAGCGAAGTTGATGAGCTGCTGGTGGAAAAGGCCCCGGTCTGGAAAAACATTTTGCTTGTAATAGGGGGCCTGACGCTACTTGTGCTGGGCGCACGCTGGCTGGTGCAGAGTGCAGTGGAGCTGGCGACTGCGTGGGGTGTCAATGAAGCGGTAATCGGATTGACCATTGTGGCCGCAGGAACATCATTGCCTGAAGTGGTGACTTCTGTTGTGGCCACTATCCGCGGGGAGCGCGACATCGCTGTTGGAAATGTGGTGGGAAGCAACATTTTCAATATTCTTTGCGTACTCGGTATTTCGGGATTGTTCTCTCCCACACCGTTGCTTGCGGGCGAGCAGCTGGCCAGCCTGGACGTTCCAGTCATGCTGGGCGTGGCGTTGCTTTGTCTCCCCTTGTTTTTTACCGGGGCGAGCCTCAGCCGTCTGGAAGGTGGGCTGTTTTTTACACTGTACATAGCCTACGTCTGGTTGTTGATTGCCATATCGCTATCCCTGAATTATCTCGATGTCTTGCAAAACACAATTTTGATGGGATTGTTTCCTCTGGTCGCGATATTTGTGATGGTCAGTCTTGCAATGGAATTGCGTCGTCGGCGCTCCGGCAGGGCAGTTCCTGGGTAGCGTCAGAATTTTCCGCGGCAGCATCATGCAAATCTCACGGTTCTGGGGAACCTCTGATCAAGTCGGGACAGCGTCTGCGCGAGACAAATCGGACCGACGCTCGGCGTTCAGCCCGCAAGG
>CAZXLJ010000133.1:0-8202 GCA_964641175.1 uncultured Cellvibrionaceae bacterium | reverse complement strand
CTCGTCGCCCTCGCGAACGCGGGGGCCCACGAACCCCGGAAGGGTTAGCCAGTTGCCATGGGATAACGACAACTGGATAAATGAACAACGAAGGTGCTTTATGGAATCAGAGCGACAGCGAATGCGCTTGCTGGCGGGGTTGTCCCGTGGTTGTGCATACTCCCCATTCGTTGTGGGTCCCCGCGTGCGCGAGGACGACGGGGGCCTGTTCGAATTCGTGCTTAGCGCACTCGGTGGGTGTCCGCGTGTGCGAGGAGGACGGACTTGAAAGGCACTTTTCGTACACGGCCTAACCAAAAGTTTTCAAGAGTGTTCCTTGCTGACTGCGTACACTGATATAACGTGCTTAGTCACCCCACCAGCACAATGCCGAAGAGAACTAGCACTTCGGCCACTTCAATGAGTGCGCCAACACAATCGCCGGTGTAACCCCCGATGCGGACGTTCCAGAAGGACCGCCAGTAGGCGTACCACAACACGAGCGCGCCGAATATCAGCAGACATGGCCATATTCCGTAAACCAGAAAAGTCAGAAATGCGAAACCCAGCGTCATCAACGCAATGGCAAAACCGAAGGGTTGCAGATCAACTTCCTGAGCAAGGCCGGTGAGGCGTGCATAAGGTGTGTTGTACATATAATGCACCGCCAGCAGCCGGCTCAGCACTGCAGCAACGATCATACCTGTGTAGCCGCTGCTGCCGACCTCCACCAGCGCCGCAATCAGGCCTACTTTCAGCAGTAACAGCAATATCAGACAGGTCGCCGCCATGGCTCCCAGTTGTGGCTCCTTGAATATCTCCAGCACCCGCGCCGTATTTTTGTGATGCGAGGCAAAGGCGGCATCGATGGAATCGGCGAAACCGTCCAGATGCAGTCCGCCAGTCAGCACCACCCACAGAACCAGCAGGACAACTGCGCGCAAAAACGGCGAGAGAAATTCCGGGAGCAGGTGGGCGAACCCGGCCAATAACAATCCCAGCAGCAGGCCGACGGCGGGATACCACAGCACCGCCAAAGTTCGCAACGCAGGCGTATATTCACTGGGCTGATAGCGGGCAGGAATGGGTATGCGCGACAGAAAGGAGACGGCGACCAGAAAGGCAGACGGGTTAATCATGGAGATTTGAATTCCTGAGAATATTATGAGCAACCAGAGTCTTGTGCCGGCCCGCGGCGGAGTGCCAGAGCGTCAGCTGAGACATGCATGCGTGGGGCACTTCCCACCTGCCCGCGTTGGCGAGGGGCATGTCCAGCCAGAGGGTGAGCAGCACGCGGATAACCCCGCCGTGGGTGACGAGCAGCACACTCTGATCTCGATGGTCGCGGAAAAGTGCGGTCAGGCTCTGATTGACCCGTTCCGCAAGCTCGTGCAGCGTTTCGCCGTTCGGCGGACCGTGCTCCAGGGGATTGTTGTGGAATGCACGCAGTCTCAGTTCGTCACGCTGCCACACATCCGCCACCGGACATCCCTCCCAGTCACCAAAATGCAGTTCACGCAGACCGTCATCTACGCGCAGCGGCCTGGCCAATTCGTCGGCAAGTTCGCTGGCAAAGTCGTGACAACGACGGGCCGGCGAGCTCAAGATCAGGTCCCAGCCGGCGCCAGCACGCTGACAGGCACTGCGCATTTGATCCAGCCCCCGCAGTGACAACGCGCAATCGGTCGATCCACGAAAGATTTCCGCCCCCTCACAGTGACCATGCCGCAGGAGCGTAAGCTGTGTCCGGGAGTCAGCCATCATCCGGACTGGCTGACTCCCGCGCCACTGAACGTCGCCATTTCGCCATGCAGCAACAGCGCCGCCTGGACGATCCGGGCCGCCAACGCCGCGCCCGAACCCTCTCCGAGTCGCATCTGCAGGTTCAACAACGGTGTTGCCTTGAGCACTTCAAGAGCAGCCGCGTGAGCAGGCTCCGCTGACACGTGACCGAACATCAACCAGTCGCGGACCGAGGGGTTGATGTGTACCGCTGCCAGCGCTGCGGCGGTGCAGATAAATCCGTCCACCATGACCGGCATGCCTCGCTGGGCACTGGTGATATAGCTGGCCGTCAGCGCCACTGTTTCAAATCCCCCGAGACGCCGCAGCGCCTCGAGGGCTCTGGCAGCAGGCTCGTCCGGCAGATCCGGCGAGTGGCGCTCCAGGGCGGCGGCCACGAGGTCTTTCTTGCGGGCCAGGGTCTGCGCCGCCACGCCAGTTCCGGGGCCGACTGTTTTATCGGCAGGTAGACGCAGCATGACGCCATAAAGGGCCGATGCCGAAGTGGTATTGCCAATCCCCATTTCGCCACCGATAAACAGGTCCGCATCGATGGCTTCAACCGCCTCCCGCCCCGCCAGCAAGGCCTGTTGCAACTGCGCAGGCGTCATCGCGCAGGCCGCGCTCAGATCCTCGGTCTGGGAGGCAATGACCCGGTCCAGGATGCCGGGGGCCGGTGTGACCGGTGCCACCGTGCCCAGATTGATCAGGGCAAAATCGGCCTGCAACTGTCGGCTCAACACATTGATGGCCCCGCCGCCGCCGGCAAAGTTGTTCACCATCTGCGCCGTAACCGCCTGGGGAAACGCCGACACTCCGCGGGCAGCAATGCCATGATCGGCGGCGAATATGCGGATGGCCGTGCGAGCGCAAACGGGGCGCTCACGACCCTGCCAGCCGGCAAAATTAATGGCGATTTCTTCCAGACGACCCAGGGATCCGGCCGGTTTGGTTAGTTGGCCCTGAAGCACGAGGGCCTGCTCGCGGGCAGATTGATCGATCCGCCGCGCCTGCTGGCTCAACCAGTTCAATGCATTCGGCCAGTCATCCGCTGATACAGCCATCAGGATTTCAACGGTAACGGTAACCCGGCTACCACCAGGCTGACCCGATCGCACAGTTGCGCCAGCCTCTGGTGCAACCAACCACTCTCATCGACAAATCGCCGACTGACTTCCCCCAGGGGGATGATTCCGGAGCCGACCTCATTACTGACCATCACGATGTCCGCAGCACTGTGCCCGATAACATCCAGCAGCTTTTGGCGCTCGGCTTCCAGACAATTAAAGTGCAGGCAGTTGCTAATCCAGAGCGTCAGACAGTCGACAAGCAATACATTGCCGGCGTTGTCGAGTTTTTCCAGCGCATCGGCGAGATAAATCGGCTCTTCAATCAACTGCCATTCGTTACCGCGATGGCGGCGGTGATGCGCGATGCGCTGCTCCATTTCAAGATCGCCCGCGACGCCCGTGGCCACATAAAACGGCTGCTTGTTCTGCGCGAGAACCTGTGTTTCAGCCCAACGGCTTTTGCCGCTGCGGGCACCGCCAAGCACCAGATGTTTCATGTCATGGAACTCCTGTGTCCAGTGGTCATTGCTTTGGCAAGCAAGATTGTGAAAACGTCTCTCGGTTTAATGGTGAAAAAGTACCGCAGCTTATAGGAGAGAGAAGAGCATTTTCAAACTCAACAGAATCAGCAACAGGGCAAACACCTTCTTGATCAGGCTGAGCGGCAGCCGGTGGGCGGCCGCAACGCCCAGAGGCGCAGTGCCGATGCTCACCAGGGATATGGCGATGACGGCCGGTACATATACAAATCCCAGCGTTTGCGACCCCGCCGGAGCCGCGCTCCAGCCCGCCATGATAAAGCCCGCCGTGCCGGCCAGGGACAGGGGTAAACCGAGGGCTGCCGACGTGCCGATGGCCTGCCGCATGTCCACATTCTGCCAGACCAGAAACGGCACGGTCAGCGAGCCGCCGCCAATCGACACCAGTGCTGACACGCTGCCTATCGCCGTGCCAGCCGCAAATAATCCCGGTCCACGCCACAGTTGCCGGCCCGGCGCGGGGGAGCGGTTCAACAGCATCTGCGTGGCCACCCCGCCCATGAACAGCGAAAAGAAAATTGCCAGGAACAGGGACGCAGCTTCTGCAGCCATGAAGGTCGCGCCGAAAGCTCCCAGCACCACGCCGCCCGCCATGCATCTCACTATGGGCCAGCGCACGCCGCCGCGGCGGTGGTGCGCGCGCAGACTGGCAACAGACGTGATGATGATCGCCGCCATGGAGGTTCCCAACGCCTGGTGTACCACTTGTTCTTCCGGCACGCCCTGCCAAAGGAACAGAGAAGTCAGCACCGGCACCATGATGCCGCCGCCACCAATCCCGAGCAGACCGGCCATAAAGCCAACCACGGCACCGAGGGCGAGGTACGCGACGATTGCTTCAGCTGCCGGCATGGTTGACTCCGAATCGGACGTATCTTAAAGAGAGACCTTTACCGGCTTGAACCGATCCGTTAAGCGGTCTATCTGATCGCGCGGTCGGGCAAAGGTTTGTCCGCGATGAGCGCTTTTTCCAGGGTGGGCCAGACATTTCCGAAAAGCCTGGCCTGCGCCGCCGCTTGCGGATGCAGCCCGTCCGCCTGCATCAGCCCGTCATTGCCGGCGACACCCTCGAGAAAAAAAGGGACATACTCGAGCTGATATTGCCGGGCAAGTTCCCCATACATCTGGAAAAACGGCTCGGTATAACGTTGGCCGAGATTCGGCGGCAGGCGGATTCCCAGCAATACTACCCGGGCGCCGCCACTGCGCGACATCTCGATGAGCTGCTGGAGGTTCCGACGGATTTGAACAATCGGCTTGCCCTGCAGTCCATCATTGGCACCCAGTTGCAATACCAGAATGTCCGGTTTGCGCTCTTCGAGCAGCTTGGGCAACCTTTGCAGCCCGGCAGTGGTGGTGGCGCCGCTGATCGAAGCGTTGACCACCTTGTAATCAGGATATTTTTCGGCGACAGTGCGTTGCAGCAGATGCACCCAGCCATCGGCGGCCGCCAATCCATATGCCGCGCTGAGACTGTCACCGAGAATGACCAGGTGTCTGGTTTTCGCAGACGCAACACCCGCCGTCGGCAGGAATGCACACAGCAGACTGAGGCCGAGCCCCGCAAGCAATCCGAATCGTCGAGACAGAAGCATGATAAGAACCCATCAGTTGAGCCACCGGATTCAATACGGCGACGAAACGCTGATCATCTTAAACGAAATCAATCTGGACATCACTCGAGGAGAAAGTGTGGCCATTGTGGGGGCCTCCGGTTCCGGCAAGTCCACCCTGCTGGGACTGCTCGCCGGCCTGGACGCGCCCAGTGACGGCAAGGTGTGGCTGGCCGAGCAGGAACTGACTGCCATGGATGAAGAACAGCGGGCCGGGGTCCGGCTGAACAATGTGGCATTTGTGTTCCAGAATTTCCAGTTACTGGGCAGTCTCACGGCACTGGAAAATGTGCTGCTGCCGCTGGAGCTGAAAAAAGTTACCAACGCCCGCTCTTTGGCACTTGAGTTTCTGGATCACGTCGGCCTGAGTCACCGGCTGACGCACTATCCCTTGCAACTGTCCGGCGGCGAACAGCAGCGTGTCGCCCTGGCGCGCGCTTTCGCCTGCCAGGCACCGGTGCTGTTTGCCGACGAACCTACAGGAAACCTGGACAACCGTACCGGAGAACAGGTGGCGGATCTGCTGTTTGAGCTCAACCGGAATTCGGCGACCACTCTGGTGCTGGTGACCCACGATCAGCGTCTGGCGCAGCGCTGTCAGCGCAAGCTGGAACTGCGCGAGGGCCAGATCCAGGAAGCATCCGCCGGCTTCGCCCAGGCAGACGCACCATGAACCTGCTTTTTAACCTCCTCTGGCGCGACTGGAAGAGCGGACAACTCAGCCTGTTGCTGATTTCTCTGATCATCGCGATAAGCACCATCACCGGCATCGCGCTATTTGCCAGCCGTATCGAAAATTCCATTCTCGGCGAAGCGACCCAAGTGCTGGCCGGTGACGCCCAGATAAGTGGCAGCCAGCCGCTGCCGGAGGATTGGCTGAACCGGGCGCGGGCGGACGGACTTGCCGTCAGCGAAGTCACCGGCTTCCGGGCCATGGCATTTTCTCCCACCCAGACACAGCTCGCGGCAATCAAGGCAGTGGATGATGCTTATCCCCTCAAAGGCGAGCTGCTGTGGGCGGAACAACCTTACGGCGCGTCCAAAGTGGCCGCCGCTGGCCCCCGGGCTGGTGAAGTCTGGCTGACTTCACGCCTGTTCGCGGCACTGGAAACCGACATTGGAAAAACCGTCGAAATTGGCAACGCCGAATTTGTCGTTGCGGGTGCGCTGATTCAGGAACCGGACAATGCCGAAAGCCTGTTTGGCGTGGCACCCCGGGTGCTGATGCACCGGGATGACATCGACCGCACCGGAGCGATTCAGATCGGTAGCCGGATTCGCTACACCGCCATGCTCGCCGGCAACGCAACCGCGATAAGCCGCTTTCAGGACTGGCTGGAACCACAACTCGGCTCCCACCACCGCTGGGTCACTGTTGAAGAGTCCAATCAGAGCATCGGGCAGGCCTTGACCCGGGCACGTTATTTTCTCTACCTGGCCGGGAGTCTCGGCGTGTTGCTCGCGGCAGTGGCCATTGCGCTCGCCGCCCGGCGCTATGCCATGCAAAGGATCGGACAGGTGGCCCTGTTGAAAACGCTGGGCACGACGCCCGCACAGATTCGCCGCATTTATACTCTGCAACTGGTAGTGCTCGGTGTGGTTGGCGTTGTCATCGGCAGCTTTCTCGGCTGGCTCGCCCACCTCGGCATCGTGCGACTGCTCGATGCCTTTTCCACCTATCTGGCCGCGCCCACGCCGGACGCCTATCTGATTGGCATTTTCACCGGGTTTCTGTGTCTTCTCGGGTTTGCGGCGCCGCCGTTCTTTCAGCTCAGCCGCACTCTGCCGGCCGCCGTCTTCCGGCAGACCGGGCACCGCTTGCAGGGGGGCCGCCTGAGCGCCCTGATGCTGGGGCTGACATGCACTTTCGTGTTGATTATTTTCTACAGCCGCAGTGTCAGCATGACGCTTTATATTGCCATCGGTACTGCAGCCTGCGTGTTGCTGGCCACCGTCCTCGCGAGCGGTTTCATTCATGTGCTGTCCCGCAGCAGCCGCTGGTTGGGCCAGAGCGGCAGGATGGGGCTGGCAAACCTGCAACGTCATCGCCACATCAACACACCCCAGATCGCCTTGTTCGCCATTCTGTTCATGCTGCTGTTCTGCCTGATCATCCTGAGAACTTCCCTGTTGCAGACCTGGCAGCAGCAGCTGCCCGCCGATGCGCCCAATCACTTCGTGTTCAATATTTTTGACGATGAAAGAGAGCAGGTCCGACAGCTTCTGGCCGGGCAGAATGTCACCGCACAGACGTTCTACCCCATGGTGCGCGGCCGCCTGACAGCGGTGAACAGCGATGATCTGGAAACCCGGCTGGAAACCCGCCAGAACGATGTCAATTACGAGCGGGAACTGTATCTGACCTGGGCGGATGAGCTCGCGCAGGACAATGAAGTGATCGCTGGCCAATGGTGGGCGAACCCGTCAGCGGAGGAACTTCTGGTATCTCTTGAACAGACTTTTGCGGAAGGACTGGAAATTCAGCTTGGTGACCAGTTGCATTTCAGTGTCAGCGGTGAAGTCGTCTCTGCACAGGTGGCCAGCATCCGCACCGTACAGTGGGATTCCATGCGCCCGAATTTCTTTGTGATATTCAACCGCCCGCTCCTTGAAGGCGATGTGGCCAACTGGATAACCAGTTTTTACCTGCCTGACTCGCAGAAGGAATTCGTCAACCAGCTGGCCCGCGCCCTGCCCACCCTGTCGATCATTGAGATCGATCAGACTCTGAACCAGGTTCGCAGCATTATTGACCGGGTATCCAGCGCTGTTGAATTCATCTGGCTGCTGGTTCTGGGCGCCGGCGTGCTGGTGCTGATCACCAGTATCCAGTCGACGCTCGATATCCGCTTCCAGGAAGGGGCCATCTTGCGCACTCTGGGTGCACCCCGCCGGCTAATCCGCAATCTGCTCAGCGTGGAATTTGCCAGCATCGGTCTGCTGGCAGGCATCCTGGCCGTGCTGGGTGCCGAAACGGTGGTGTGGCTCCTGCAGCAACGCCTGTTCAAGCTACCCTATAGCGGTAACCCGGCCTTATGGATACTGGGTCCACTGCTGACTACGCTGATTATTCTGGGAGTCGGTCTTGCGTCAACAGGCCGGATCACCCGGGTAGCGCCCATGGAAGTGCTCCGACAAGGTTGATGGGCGGGGCCCCCCCGCCCCCCCTTATACCTTTTTAATAACCTTTTCCCCAAATCCATACCGCTCTGATCTGGC
>CAZXLJ010000132.1:0-8233 GCA_964641175.1 uncultured Cellvibrionaceae bacterium | reverse complement strand
CCGGATCGGCGCCGATGGCACCGGCGCCAACGCCTGCCAGGGAACCGTCACCCAGCGATGAACTGCCGAGCACGCCCTTGTCGGTGTTGCGGAACAGCCACTGAATACCGAGATCCCGTGAGTCCGAGTTCCCCACTTCCGCGATAATGGCTTCCACCAGCACCTGACGGCGCCGGATATCCAGCCGCTCAATGACCTGCATCAAGGTTTCGAGCTCGTCGCCAGAGGCGGTAATCAGCAGGGAGTTGGTTTCTTCATCTGCTTCAACCGTTGCGGCCGTACCCTTGTCGCCGCCGCCAGCAGCCTTGGCGCCGGGAGTTAACCGGGCAAGGTTGGCCATGACTTTACTGAGCGTTTCTGCGACTGTTTTTGCGTTCGCATATTCGAGATAAACCACTCGCACGTTACCCGAATGGGATTTGGGCTTGTCCAGTTTGGCGATCAGGTTCTTGATGCGCTGACGCTGCAGATCTTCGCCGGTGAGCAGAATTGCATTATTACGCTTGTCGGCGGTGAGGTTAATGGAGTTCTGCGGTGACCGGCGGTTCGCCTCTTCCTTCTCAAGGCTGTTCAGAACCTGCACCAGATCAGAAGCGTCGGCGTACTTGAGCTCGAGCACCTCTGTAATCGGCGTTGCGGACTTGTCCAGCATCTCGATCAGGTCCCGGATCCGCGCAATATTCTCGGCGGTATCCGTAATAATGATGGCGTTGGAGGGGTCGTACGCGGAGAGATGGGAATGCTGGGGAACAAGAGGCCGGATGGACGGCAACACTTTAGCCGCCGCAATGTTCTGTAACTGGATGACCTGGGTAAGAAAACCTTTTTCAGTAGAGCCACGACTGACGACAGGCACCGGCGATGAGCGCGCATCTTTGAGGGGAATAATCCGCAATACATCTCCGACTTCCACTACCGAGAAATCGTGGACTTCCAGAACCGTGCGAAACAGCCCGATCAATTCTTCTTCAGTCACAGGCTTGGCGGAAATGACTTTCACCCGTCCTTTTACCCGTGGATCAATCACGACGGTCCGACCCGTTACGTCAGCGACGAACTTGATCACCTCCTGGATATCTGAGTCTTTGAAATTGACTGTCCAAGTCTTGGCAGCCCAGGTATTTGCTGCCACGGTAAGTGTCAGGACACTTACTGCACCGAGACCCATTAGCTTCTTTAACACGGTTACCCCTCGGAACTCATCGTAATTGTTATTGACTGTGTCGCGCCGTCGCGCATGATCTGCAGCTCGGCTTCGCTCGCATTCTTGAGCGCCTGGTAAACTTCCCGGATCTTCTGCGGTTCGTTTACCTCAATTCCGTTCACGGATACAACGATGTCATCCGTCTTCAAACCGGCCTGGTCGAACAAAGCTCGCTTGCGACCCGGTCGAACCTTGTAACCAATCATCTTGCCGTTTTCCGTTGCGACCACAAATCGTACAACGTCACCTATATTACGGGCTTCCTGAAGCTGTTGCTGGCTGACTGATGCCTGCTGGGTCTCGGGCCCGGATTGTACGGGAGGTGGAGAATAATTTCCGGCAGCGTTGGCGAAATTCTTGCCATCTTCTCCATATAACCATAGATCTTCCAGGCGACCATTGTTGTTGAGCACGACTTTCAGATCGAGCACTTCCGCCACTTTCACGCCGTTGACACCCTGTATCTGATCTTCAACCTTGTAAAGCTTCTGCTCGCCGCCCGACTGGCCAATAATGGCCCAGGAGTCGGCCGGATCGCTGGCAGCAATGACACCCTGCAGCTCAAGATTCAATGTGGTAATGGGACGGTTGGCTTCATCGGACGGGGTGGGCTGGGACTGTGCGACGGCTTCAGCATTGAAATCTCCGAAAAGACGGAGCGCCTGCAGCTGGGCCAGATCTACTCCGCGGGCACCGGACGTAGCGGTCGCCTGGGGCGGGGCGGCTACGACGGGCACGGACGGTATCTCGGGGCGCGGCATGATAAGCCAGAAAAGCCGGGCCAGACTTACACAAATCCAGAGTGCCGCCAGAGCCAGCAAACCGTACCGCCAAATGTTTAGCGGAATCTTTCTAAGGTGCGCGCCCGCCCTCGCCAACTCATTGTTTAGATTGGCGACAAATGGCGTATCGGCGACGTTCTTCAGAGCCACCAAAGTTCTCCGTGGTTGCACAGTAGTAGTAGTCACATTCCTGGAATTTATACTTCAGGGACGCAGGGAAACAAACAAAACCGTTTATTATTAGTGTTTTACACTATCTCTCAATTCCAGAGCTGCTGCAAACACTTTGTACCCGCGCTAACCCCCCAATTCCGTAATTTGGGGCCTGTTACTCATCCCGTTCAACGTGTCCTTTCAATCAACAAAGCTTGTTCTGGATGCAGCCTGTTTGTATGCTACTGCGCCTTGTTCCGTTGATCTGCAGCCTTCGCAATGAATAGCGTATTTATCATACAGAACCAGTATAACCTGTACCTGACGAAGCAGGGCGAATGGTCGGATGGATCTGACGCCAACTCATTGTATAGCACGCCACACAAGGACGTTGCCATTAACACAAAAGTTGAACATTCCGTGCGTGACCCACTTCTCCGTTTGATTATCGTTCAGTGCACACTCGATCAAAAAAAGGGGCTTCCGCAAATAGCGCCAAATGACGGGTCGCATCGAGAAAGCATAGACCAGTCGCAGCCGGATTCGTTCGTTTCCCGGCTGACTGGCGCATGATCCGGCCGGGGCTGAACCGTGTTCGACCGGCCGGACAGGCCGGCTGCTCACTTTTGCCGCTCTTTGCCGCCCGTCGGATTTTGCCGGTACATCCATTGGAGACATCCGCTTGAAGAACACCTGGTTGCTGCAAAAAGGCGAACTCCCGGCCGCCCTGCTGGAGCAGGAGAATGCTGAAATCCTTAAGGGGGTACTGCGCGGAGTTGAACGCGAAGGTCTGCGAGTCACTCCGGATGGCAATCTTGCGCAAACGCCCCACCCAACCAGTCTTGGCTCCGCGCTGACGCACCCGCATATCACCACGGACTACAGTGAATCGCTTCTGGAATTCATCACCTCGCCGACCCACAGTGTGCGCGGGCTGATGGAGCAGCTCGAAGCGCTCCATCTGTTTACGGAAAAGTCTCTCCATCATGAGATTCTCTGGAATAACAGCATGCCGTGCTCCATTCAGGGCAGCGCCGAAGTACCAGTAGCGCTTTATGGCACTTCCAACCGCGCACGAATGAAAACAACCTACCGGGTCGGGCTGGGACATCGCTATGGGCGCATCATGCAAACCGTGTCCGGCCTGCATTTCAACTATTCGTTGCCCACCGCCTTCTGGGCTTTCCTGCACCAGCAGGAATTGGCAACGGAAGACCTGCGGGCGTTTACCACCCGACGTTATTTCAGCCAGATCCGCAATTTCCGGCGTTTTTACTGGATTCTCATCTACCTGTTCGGCGCCTCCCCGGCAGTCTGCTCCAGTTTTGTCGCTGGGCGTCCTCATCAGCTTGAACGATTCGGTGGCCGCGCTGATACCCTGTATCTGCCATACGCGACCTCGCTGCGCATGGGCGATCTGGGCTATCAAAGCAAGGCTCAGGAATCACTTTACGTCTGTTACAACACCCGAAACAGTTACGTCAGCACCCTGATCAATGCGATTGAAACACCGTACGCGGACTATGAAAGCCTGGGACTTTATGACGAGGACGGGCAGCGCCAGCAGCTGAATACAGGCATGCTGCAGATTGAGAACGAGTTTTACAGCGCCATCCGCCCCAAACGCACCGCGCACGCCGGCGAGACCGCTCTGACGGCTTTGTGCTATCGGGGCGTGGAATATGTCGAAGTGCGATGTCTGGACATCAACCCGTTTTCTCCGCTCGGAATCACTACCGAGCAGATCCGGTTTCTGGATGTTTTCATGCTTTACTGCGCGCTCAAGACCAGCCCTTTATGCGCGTCGCATGAAGTTGAAATCATTCACGGCAATCAAAAGCGCGTCGTAATGGAAGGGCGCCGTCCAGGGCTGCTACTGACCAGCGCTGACGGCAGCCAGGTACCCATGATCGACTGGGCCATGCAACTACTGGACGGAATGGCACCGCTGGCTGAGCTGCTCGATCAAGTCTACAAATTTCAAAAGGGCAGCTACCAGAAAGCATTACAGGCACAACGTGACAAGCTCCACGATCCAACCGTCACGCCCTCCGCCCAGGTGCTGGCAGCCATCGAAAGCAGCGGTAAATCTTTCGCCGGCTGGGCCTTGGAAAACTCTATCGCCCATCGCGATGCACTTACAACTAAGAGCCTGAGCGCCGAAATGGAAGCACGGTTTCTGGGAATGGTGGAAGAATCCCTGGCTTTACAGGCTGAGGAAGAGCGCCAGCCACAGGTCTCTTTTGAAGACTATCTGGCGGCCTACTATCGGCAATATCAGATTGATTGCCGCTGCTCCAAGGCAGTCTAGCGCTACTTTTGCAGGATAAAGCTGTTGAAATACAGGTCGATCACGCCTTCGAGATCGTCTTCCTTTTTGACTATGTCACGGATTTCACCCAAGGACTCCTTGCGCAAGGATTCTTTCCCGGATTGTGACGCAATCGTCTCGTCCGTCTGGGCAGAAAACAGCATGATGAGATTATTGCGAATGTAAGGCATATGGTGACGCACTGAATCTGCGGCGGCCACGTTTGCCACCCGGACGCTCAGATCAGCCTTGATGTACTTCAGACGCCCGGGGCCTCCGTAGTTAACCACCATTGGCGGCTTCAAAGGGATATAGATTGCCCCGCTCACAGTAGCGTCCGCCTGCGGACCCGCATCGGCATCAATCTCCTTTGTTTCGAGTTGAACATCACCGGCCGAACCGGACTCCTCCTCGTCTTCTGCTGACAGGGAAAGCGCAGGCCACAATGCCACAAGCAGTAAAAATAACCGGATTGAAAACATGATCAGAGGCGCAGTTCCTTGGTTAAAAAAAGCATAGTCGAAGGCGCCACTGTCTGCGTTTTTTTGCTTTAATGGCCAGTCCGCCTCAAGCATTACCACTGGAGCTTTCATGACCGCGCCTTCTGCCCGCACGACTTTTCTGATCATCTTCCTTGGTTGCACCGGGCTGATCCTGACAGGAATTCTGTATTTTCAAAACTACCTCGATCTGTATCCCTGCCCCCTGTGCATCACCCAGAGAATTTTCATTATCGCGGTTGGAGTGACGGCGCTGCTGGCATTTATCGTCGACCCCCAGCGAACGGGACGGCGGATTTTCGCCGCTCTGGGCATCCTGTTTGCCGTGGTGGGTGGTGGCTTTTCGAGCCGACAGCTCTGGTTGCAAAGTCTCCCCGAAGATCAGGTTCCGGCTTGCGGGCCTGGGGTAGAATATCTGCTCGAAAACTTCCCCTTGCGCGAAGCGTTGTCGGTATTGCTGCGCGGCGATGGCAACTGTGCCGAAGTCATGTGGACCCTGTTTGGTGTCAGCATCCCCGGATGGACACTGGTCGCCTTTATCGGGCTGGCTGGGTTTAATCTCTGGCAGTTTTTCCGCCGCTGATCACGCTTGCTCTGCCGCAAGTTATCACTTATCTTGGCCCCAGTCGCACCACCGATCCACAGCCAGAGGATTCAGTCATGTTGAAGAATATCCAGTCCGCGCGCGAACGTTGGGGCGGGGTGAGCGAGATAGTCGACCGCTGGTTGCAGGAACGTCAGGATTTGCTGGTACTCTTCCTCGGATTGACCGACAAGAATGCCGATCTCGAGCCGGGCGAAAAGGAAGCCAATCTGCGGCGTTTCTGTCAGATTGTGGTCGATTATGTTTCCGCCGGACATTTCGAAGTTTACGAACAGCTGGTTCAGGAGGCGCGGGAACTGGATGATCAGCAAGCTCTGCGCGACGCGCGGGAAAAATACCTGACAGTGGATGGCACTACTGAAGAGATCCTTGATTTCAACGACAAGTACCAGGAAACGGACGACCTGAGCACCCTGGCGACAGATCTGTCCCGACTGGGCGAGTGCCTCGAAACACGGTTCGAAGCCGAAGATTACATGATTGACATCCTGCACGTCCGCAACAAGGACAAGGTTAGCTAGGGAACCTTCGAGCGGAGCATGTAGCCGGGGTGCATGCTCCGCTCAAATTGCCGTGCATTTTAATGTCGGCGCAGACGCAGATGCCCCATACCATCAAGCTGAGCCTCCCAGCCCGCAGCCACAAATGTGGTTGATACTTCTTCACAGATAATCGCCGGCCCCTGTAGCAACTGGCCGGTAGCCAGCTCCGCCCGCAGCCAGACCTGCGCCGACCCCATGCCCCGCAATTCCACTGTTTCTACCGGTAGCGCGGCCTGAAAATTGGGCTGCACTTCCTGCGGTTGCAAGGGTGAGGGCGCCTCCACCTTGACCCGCACGGTCACGACTTCGATTGGCAACGCCAGTTGATGGCCAAATTCTCTTAGATGAGCTTTGTGAAATGTCTGCTCCAACTGGACAGCAGATTCGGCCATGGGCAGATTCAGGCAGAACGACTGACCGCTATACCGACAATCAAGGGATGCGCGTCCGGTGATGTGCGAAGCCATTACACCTTCGGCTTCCAGTTCCTGGCGTCCGCGAAGCAGCAGCTCCTGGGCGTGCTGGCGCACATTTTCAAGTTCGTTTTGCTGAAGTTCCGTAACCACCGAACGGGACAGCTGGCGCTGGCGTGGGGCAACCAGCATCCCGAAAGCCGAAAACACACCCCCATTTGCCGGAATGATCACGTGGGTCATACCGAGTTCTTCGGCGAGGGCACATACATGCAGTCCTCCCGCGCCACCATAGCAGCACAGCTCGAACTCTCTGGGATCATGCCCCCGTTGTACGGAGATGACCCGCAAGGCCTTGGCCATGTGTTCATTGGCGAGACTTATGATGCCTCGCGCCGTATCTTCAATGCTCGCTCCGAGCTGCTGCGCCACCAGGTCCACAGCGCGGACGGCGTCATCAAGATGCAGCGTCATGCGGCCGCCCAGGAAAAAATCGGGGCGCAACAGACCGAGCACGGCATTGGCATCCGTGACCGTCGCTTCACTGCCGCCAGATCCATAACAGGCCGGACCAGGCTTGGCGCCGGCGGAGCGGGGGCCGACGTGAAGGAGGCCACCCGCGTCGACGTATGCAACGGAGCCGCCTCCAGCGCCGATGGTGTGCAGATCCACCATGGGAATTGCTACCGGGTAATCGCCCAGTTTGCCCTCGGTCGTCAGCCTGGTCATACCCTCTACCAGGGCCACGTCCGTGGATGTACCGCCCATGTCGAAAGTGATCAGTTTGCTCCGCTCTATCTGCTCGCTTAAATACTGCGCTGCGGCGAGCCCGCCTGCCGGCCCAGAGATCAACAGATTAATCGCCCGGCGAGTGACGTGCGATACATCTGCAGTGCCGCCATTGGATTGCATAACCGCCACCGGCGACGGATTCAGTCTGTGTTGCAGACGTCGCAGATAAGATTCGACCACGGGACCCAGCCACGCATTTAACCAGGTGGCAACCCCGCGCTCATATTCCCGCACTTCCGCCAGCACGTCGGATGACACACTCACGAACAGGCTGTCGGGCAAGGCAGCCGCGAGGCGGCGTTCTTCTTCGGCGGACAGCCAGGAAAACAGAAGGTTGATGGCGACGGCGGCAGGTTGAAGAGCCTCTATCCTGGCCACAACCCGGGCAATTTCGGCATCTTCGAGTGGTTTGACGACGTGCCCGCGGGCATCGCGCCTGCAGTCCACTTCAAGGCAGAGCGCCGACTCGACGGGTGGCTCGACCGGCTCGGGATACAGCGCGTAAAGGTCCGGCCTGTTTTGACGAGCCAGCGTGAGCGTGTCCGCGAACCCCTGGTTCGTCAGATAAACCGTGCGGACGCCTTTACCTTCTAGCGCGGCATTGGTAGCAACCGTGCTGCCGTGGACGACTACCGTTGCCCCCTCGCGAATCCAGCGCATCAAGCCCAGCTCTTCGATGCCCTGCATGATCGCCGCTTCCGGTTCCGAGGGTGTGGATAAAACCTTGTGAAATCGAACTCCGTCCACTCCGTACCAGAAGAAGTCTGTGAAAGTACCGCCCGTGTCGACTCCGAGAAAACCTTTTAAACTTCGCATCTGTCTGTACTTATGAGTGTATGTGCCAGCGCCGCATTGTAGCGCCGCCGAACGGGAGGGTGTAGCTTGCCGGAATTACCTGAAGTTGAAACCACACGGCGCGGACTCGCGCCCCA
>CAZXLJ010000131.1:3540-8565 GCA_964641175.1 uncultured Cellvibrionaceae bacterium | reverse complement strand
GGCGCCGCTCTTCTTCCACGTTGTTTTCTTCCAGGCTGCTGCGGTGGGGCAATAGCTCCTCCTCCACCCCCACCAGAAAAACGTGGGGAAACTCCAGCCCCTTGGCGGCGTGCAGCGTCATCATCTGGACACGGTCACTTTCATCTTCCTCTTCCTGCCGGTCCAGTAAATCCATCAGCTGCAACTTGGCGATGGCGCCCTTTAATGGCTCTTCGCCTTCCGCATCCTCATCCTGTCTGGCAATGATCCGGCGGATGGACTCCAGCAGGTAGCGCACATTTTCCATCCGCTTTTCTGCCACCTTGGGAGAACTTGCATTCTGGTGGAGCCAGGCCTCGTAGCCAATGTCTTCCACCATTTCCGTAACGGCCGTGATCGCGCCTGCGCTGTGGCATTTGGCCTGTACCCGCTCGATCCAATGACGGAATTCGGTGAGCTTTTCCAGCCCTTTGGGATTCAGTACCGCTTGAACACCCAGTTCACCGGATGCCGCCAGCAGACCGATCTGGCGCTCGCTGGCATAGCGCCCCAGGGCCTCCAGGGTGCCAGTACCGATCGAACGACGTGGTGTGTTGATGATGCGCAAAAACGCGTTGTCATCATCGGGGTTGACCAGCAGGCGCAAATACGCAAGCACGTCCTTGATTTCGGAGCGGGAGAAAAAACTGGTACCGCCACTGATGTTGTAAGGAATCTGATGCTGCTGCAACTTCATTTCAAACAGGCGTGCCTGATGGTTGCCGCGATACAGAATTGCAAAGTCGCGATAGCGGCACTGGCGGCGCAGGCGCTGATTGAGAATTTCGGTGGCGACCCGTTCAGCTTCGGCGTCCTCGGTGGGGCTGCGAATCACCCGGATCGGCTCCCCCAGGCCCAGCTCACTCCACAGGCTCTTATTGAATTCGTGGGGATTATTGGCGATCACCGTGTTGGCCACCCGCAGGATGCGGGCTGTAGAACGGTAATTCTGCTCGAGCTTGACCACATGAAGATTGGGGAAATCTTCCCGCAACTGCACAAGATTCTCCGGCCGCGCTCCGCGCCACGCATAAATGCTCTGGTCATCATCGCCCACCACGGTAAGCGCGCCCCGACCATCCATGAGCTGTTTAACCAGCAGATACTGGCTGGTGTTGGTGTCCTGGTATTCATCCACCAGCAGATAGCGCAGACGGCTGCGCCAGCGTTCAAGAATCTCCGGGTGTCGGGCGAACAGTTCCGACGGCAGACGAATCAGGTCATCGAAATCCACTGAGTTATAGGCGTGCAGCGCCTGGTTGTAGCGTGCATATACCCGCGCCCAAAGCAACTCGGCAGGCGCCTGGGCGCGGCTTTCGGCCTCGGCGGGGCTGATCTGGCTGCTCTTCCAGCTGGATATCTGATTCTGCAGCACGTCCAGCAGATCGGTATCGACATCGCCATCGCGCAGCACCAGCTCCTTCAACAGTGAACGGCTGTCTTCGCTGTCGAAAATCGAAAAACCCGGTTTGAATCCCAGGGTCTTGTGTTCTCGCCGGATGATATTCAGGCCGAGATTGTGAAAGGTACAGACCGTCAAGCCCCGCGAATCCTTGCCTCGCACCAGCTTCCCCACCCGCTCTTTCATTTCGCGGGCGGCCTTGTTGGTGAAGGTGACGGCCGCGATATGGCGCGCGGCGTAACCGCATTCCTCGATCAGATAGGCAATCTTGCGAGTGATGACGCTGGTCTTGCCGCTACCGGCACCAGCCAGCACCAGGCAAGGTCCGTCGATATAGCGGGCGGCTTCTTTCTGTCGGGGATTGAGCTTGTTCAAGGCTGGATACAACGCTGGACTGTACTGGACTATGCCGAAACGACCGGCCGCAGCGAGGGTCGCCGGGCTGGCCGGATTCTAAGCCAAACCCGCGCGGGTGTCTCGCCTTCTCGGGCCCGTTTGAAGTTTCTTCGGCAGGCCCTCGGGCCGGTTCACACTATTGCGGACATTCCCTCGGGACTCGCCCGCATCAAACGACATGAACGTCGAGGCGTACAGGCAACCCTTCCATGTATGCCTCCAGATGATCGCCTTCGCGAACCTCGCCAACGCCGGCGGGCGTGCCGGTGTAGATCAGGTCGCCCGGAACCAGTGCGACGAACTGCGATACGTGAGTCAGCAGCTCCGGCACCGACCAGACCATATCCTGCCAGTGGCAGCTTTGCACCACAGTGCCATTCTTTTTCAGGGTCAGCGGCCCCATCCGCAGCAGATCCGAGAATTCACCCCGGGCGATGGGCGAACAGATCGCCGAACCGTCAAATCCCTTGGCCAGATCCCAGGGCTGGCCACTTTCTTTGGCGGCGCGCTGGATGTCCCGGCAGGTCATGTCGAGCCCCAGAGCGTAACCTCCCACACAGGCACCGGCGGTATCGGGGGTCAGCGCCTGACCGAACTGGGTAATGGCCACCACCAGCTCCAGCTCATGGTGCACTTCCGAGGAAAATCCTGGGCGGGTGAAATATTTGGACTGGTTCAGTGCCGTCAGCGGCTTGAAAAAAAACATGGGTGAGGTGTTTTTCGGATCGTGACCCATCTCCTGGGTGTGGTCGGCGTAATTGCGCCCGATACAGATGATCCGGTTGGCTTCGAATTCGCCTTCCAGCGGCTGGCCATCGGCAATGGCGACAAACGGCAGTTGTGTATGCATTCAATTCTTCCCGTAAAAGTGGGTGTGGAGTTTCTACGTACCGGAACCGGCGCCCGGGTCTGTTGAATTTGTCGGGCCGCCGGCCAAAGCGCTTGTCTGCCCGACGCAGGCGCTTATTTAACCGGCCGATCGAGATTTCGATAAGCCAGCGCTTCACTGACGGACGCCGGCCTGATATCGGCGTCGCCGGCGAGATCCGCCAAAGTGCGCGCCACTTTCAGGATGCGGTCGTAAGCGCGTGCGGACAGTTGCAACCGCTCCATGGCAAAGGCGAGGATGCGGCCGGCCTGGGCATCGAGGTGGCAATGCGCCAGAAGCTCTTTGCCGGCAAGCCGGGCATTGTGTTTGCCCTGCCGGGCCACTTGCCGGTTGTAGGCGATCTGCACCCGCTTCCTGACCTCGGCACTGGATTCGCCGCCTGCCGGGGAGCCTTGCAATTCGGCAATCGGCAGTGGACGCACGGGCACGTGCAGGTCGATACGGTCCAGCAGGGGCCCGGAGATTTTCTGGCGGTAACGCTGCACCTGCGCCGTCGAACAGCGGCAACGATCATTATCATCGCCGAAGTAGCCGCAGGGACAGGGATTCATGGCAGCAATCAACTGGAAGCGCGCCGGAAAGTTTACCTGTGCACTGGCGCGGGAGATGCTCACGGCACCGGTCTCCAGCGGCTGGCGCATCACTTCCAGTACGCTGCGGGGAAACTCGGGCAGTTCATCGAGAAAGAGAATGCCGCGATGCGCCAGAGTGATTTCGCCCGGTTTCGGGTTGGAGCCACCACCCACCATGGCAATGGACGACGCGGTGTGGTGCGGATGCCGATAGGGCCGCGCCATCCAGTCGGCGGACACCTCGCGATCCACCAGCGAGCGGATGGCGGCCACTTCGATCGCTTCGTTTTCGTCCAGCGGCGGCAATATGCCCGCAAGACGGCTGGCGAGCATGGACTTGCCGGTCCCCGGCGGCCCGTAGAACAGCAGGTTGTGTCCGCCAGCGGCAGCGACCTCCAGAGCGCGGCGCGCTTGCAACTGCCCTTTTACGTCCACCAGATCGGCGCTGGCTCGCGCGCGCTCCAGCGGCACTGTCTGCGCAACGGGCAAGTCCTCGCGCTGGTGGAGATGGGCGCAAACCGCCAGCAAGCTCTCGGCGCTCAGCGCCCCGGCCCGGGGGCACAGGGCCACTTCGGCGGCGTTGCCCTTTGCCACCACCAGCTGACGCCCTGCGGACCGGCTTGCAAGCACGGCCGTAATGGCGCCGCGCACCGGCCGCAGCTCGCCAGACAGCGCCAGCTCGCCCACAAATTCGAGATTCTGCAGAAGGTCCGCTGGTATCTGCGCGGATGCGGCGAGAATACCCAGCGCGATGGCCAGGTCGTAGCGACCGCCCTCTTTTGGCAGGTCGGCAGGGGCGAGATTGACGGTAATGCGTTTCTGGGGAAACGTGAAATGGCTGTTCAGCAAGGCGCTGCGGACCCGGTCCTTGCTTTCCTTGACCGCCGTTTCCGGCAGACCGACGATGGCGAAGCCCGGCAGCCCGCCGGACAGGTGGGTTTCCACAGTCACCAGTGGAGCTTCAATGCCGAGCTGGGCTCGGGTAAAAATAATCGATAAAGACATGCCACATCCTTGTGTTCAGGGTTTCCATCAATGGAAACCGGATTATCCCATGCGCCGGGCGTGGTGCCAGAAGACCAGTCCGCACGCAATCGAATACCAGGAGTATTCAATGAAATGATTGAAATTGCGATTTCCGTACAGATCAAAAATCGCCCAGGGAATGATCGCGAACAGCACGATGGCGCCCCAGCTCACCTTCCCGAACCACCAGCGCATGATCAAAAACACCGGCAACGCATAGATTGTCAGCAGGATCGCCGCCGCCACCATACTGCGGAGCAAATCGGAAAAGCCAATCATCGCCAGGTTGCCCGCCGTCAGATCGCCAGTGACATGTCCGCCGAATAAATACCAGGCAACCAGGTAATAGACAATCCGGGCGAGCGGTAAGGTCAACGTGCCCCAGAAAATGCCATACAAAATGTGATTCATGACTTTGCCCAATCCGGTTGAAGGAAAACTTGTTCATTGATCACCCGGAGTGAATCCGGCTTGGGATGACGTGCGACAAGACAAAGCATCCCCGGGGAGACCCGCGTGAGTAAGATAAAGGAAATTGATGACGTTAATCGGTCCGGCAACACCGGCCTGGCCTGCTGCGCCGACAATGGCTATCGACCGATCGCCTGATAACCTTTGCAGCACGACCTACACATAACGGGTTACACGATGCTTACCTGACGGATCAGGCGGATGACCGGCCCCGGCAACATTAACGGTTCAGCGACCTGCATGTCCAGAGC
>CAZXLJ010000131.1:0-3440 GCA_964641175.1 uncultured Cellvibrionaceae bacterium | reverse complement strand
AACGGTTCAGCGACCTGCATGTCCAGAGCGGGCGTCGCCCCGGGACGTGGAAATGCACCGGTGCAGGAAATTGGGCGCGGATTGCAGGCATGTGCTCACGTGAAAAAACAGCGGCATGCCTGCTGCTCGAGCTGGCGGAGATTACATGGGCCGGACGACCGCCTGTGCCGGAGGAATTATGGCGCAGGCGATTCGCGGACCGGAATTTCCCGCCGGATCACTTTCTTTATCATCAGCACCCTCGTGGATAACGATGGCCGTACCGCCTTCTTTTTGCACTGCATGCTCACCGGTCAGGGTCGCTTCGGTAAACACGACTTCCGCGGTAAAGCTGCCGTCGTCATTGAACGTGTAATTGTAAGCTTCGCTGTCTCCGGCATGAGGGCCGGCCTCCTGACCGTGGCCCACGTTGGCGGGATTGAAATGACCACCCGCGGCGCCGGCGGCGTCGGGCGTGCCGTCGTCATCGGTGTCCATACTGTTACAGCTGCCGTTTTCATGAATATGAATGGCGTGTTCGCCGGCTGAGATCACGTTGTTGGCAGCGATCTCAAATCTCACGGTCAGACCAGCGTCCATATCCAGCAAGGTGGCGGTGCCCAGCTTCTGCTCGGGATTTTCTGCGCTGACCACATCAACGGGAATGCTGCCGGTATCGGGTTGCGCGCCGCCCCGACTCTTCGGCAGGGAAGCCGCTTCTTCCGTCGCCGGGGGGCTGGCTGGCTCGGGCCCCATGGGCGGTGGCGTCATATCGGCGTTGCGGGCACTCTGGTCACAACCAGTGAGCATGACCAGCATCAATACGGGTAACGGCAAGTTCAACCAGGAAGCGGCGCTGCGGAGCATATTTCCTCCTTAAATTTGAATGTGGCAGGTGTCCGTATGGATGAGTCGGCACGCTCCCTGTATAGATCAGAAGCTTATACGGAACCTCGACCGGATGTGATCAGGCACGCTGAAATGACACGCAATATGCCCACTCAGGTGCTGGCCAGGACCACTCCGACAATGGCAATGCCGGCACCGGCCAGGCGAATCGCCCAGCGCCCGGGCTCGCGCACCCGGGGCGCCGCAAAGCTTGTGGCCAGGGCTACCGCCATGCTGCTTGCCACGAGAGCGCTCGCATAGCCCATGGCCCCGGGTGGCATTTCCTGCCCGTGGGTGACGCCGTGGATCAAGGCGATCATCGCGAGCGCCGTCAGGCGGCTGAGCAGTCGAACATTGATGGCCAGAGCGACCATGCCGCCCAGGATGAAAAGCGTCGCATAAATGGCCGGCTCCATATTGATCACCGGCAACCGGGGCGCAATGACCATACCGGCTACCAGCGCAGCGCCGATCAGCAGACAACCCGCCACCCGGTCTCGCTGCCCCGCCACCGTCGCCAGACACAAGCCAGCCGCAATCAGAACCAGCAGATGATCCAGACCGGTAAACAGATGGACGGCTCCTGCCATAAAGGAGGCACCTCCATGGCCGGCATGGGCTGACGCGAGGCCCGGCGCCAGGACGGCCATTCCAAAAATCAGTTTCTTCATATTCGACTCCACGGTTTTATGGTTGGGGTTCCAAAGTTGATCAGGGATTCCCGAGCATGCCCTGCTTCTCAATAAACCCGATGACGTCCGCCACGCCGGTACCATCTTTCAGGTTGGTAAAGACAAACGGCTTCTGGCCGCGCATCTTTTTGGCGTCGCGATCCATGACGGCCAGATCGGCACCGACCAGCGGCGCCAGATCGGTCTTGTTGATAATCAGCAGATCTGATCGGGTAATGCCCGGCCCACCCTTGCGGGGAATCTTGTCGCCGGCCGATACGTCGATCACGTAGAGCGTCAGGTCAGACAGCTCCGGACTGAAAGTCGCAGCGAGGTTGTCGCCGCCGCTTTCTATCATGATCAGATCCAGATTCGGGAAACGCGCCTGCAGCTGTGCGACGGCGGACAGGTTCATGGAGGCATCTTCGCGAATCGCCGTGTGGGGGCAGCCACCGGTTTCCACGCCGATAATGCGATCCGCAGCAAGCGCTTCGTGGCGCAGCAGAAACTCCGCATCTTCACGGGTATAGATGTCGTTGGTGATGACGGCGATATTGAAGCGCTCCCGCAGGGCGAGACACAGGGTTTTTACCAGCGCGGTTTTTCCCGAGCCGACCGGCCCGCCGACTCCCAGGCGCAACGGAGGTTTTTTCATGAGAATTTTCCCGATCAGTTGATTAATGAAATTCAGGAGCGGAACAGTCTGGAATACTGCCGTTCGTGGGACGCCGAGGCCAGCGCCAGACCGGGCAGGCTCGAACCCAGATCGTCATCCTCCCAAAGCATCGCCTGAGCGCACACCGACTCGATGCGGGGCATGATGCGCAGCAGCAGTTGCTGCGCCTGCGTCTGTCCCAGGGGTATCAGTTTGGTGGCTGCCGCCACCTGGTTTTCCAGCCAACTCCAGGCAAAACCCGTCAGGGCTTGCTGGGGCGCAATGGCCCAGCCATGACAGGCCCGGGCGAACTGGCTGACGTAAGTGGGCGGCGCCAGCAGCGGCTCGCCCTGCGGAAGGTTGAGATCCCGTAGCAGACGCGCCAGCGCCATTCCCATCTGCTCATCTTCAAGCAGCAGCTCCCGGGTTTCCCGGGACGCCCGTACATAATCATTCCAGTGATTCAACGCCAACCCGTCATCGTGCTTCAGGGCGTCCAGGCACCTTAGCAATACAGGCAACTCCAGGCGCCCCAGTCCGTGCTCCAGCAAACCTTCCAGCCACCGGCCCAGGCGGGTATTCGCCGGCGCACCCGGTTCGTCCCGCAGCCAGTCGGCCTCTATCGCCCATTCAATACCCTGGGAATAGGCGTAGGCGCCGATGGGCAAAGCAGGACTGACCAGATGCAAAAGATGCAGCCACGGCATGCACGCCGATGTCATGACGGATGACGTTGATGACGCGGTTCGGCGTGGTCGTGATGGCCCGTGCCGGAATGATGGTCAGGGTCCGGGTGGTGGTCAGTGTCGTGGTGATGGGCGTCGTGGTGAGCGTGCTGCGTCGTGTGATAGGCACCCGTTTCCGGATTGAAGGCATTAGCACGACACTGAACGCTCAAGCCCAGCCCGGTCACCATCTCGTCGAGCACGTGGTCATGCTGCCAGGCCAGATAACCGGCGCCAATTTCCAGCGGTACGTGGCGGTTGCCCAAATGATAGGCGGCGCGGGCCAGCAGTAGCGAGTCGCTGGTTTCCGCCCGGCTCACCTGCTCCTGCGCGGCCACGATCTGAACCAGAGAACCGTCGGCACAGCACAGCAGGTCTCCGTCCGCCAGCACCTGCCCGCGTTCGATAAACCAGCCCAGACTCTGACCGCAACGGGTCTCGGTCCGATGGCGGCTTTTCTGCCGCTCTTCAAACGTCAGCACCACCTGCATGGCGGCGCTGGATGGTCCCTTGCGTACTTCG
>CAZXLJ010000130.1:0-8717 GCA_964641175.1 uncultured Cellvibrionaceae bacterium | reverse complement strand
GTGAATCTCGTGCGCGCCCTGGAAAAACCACCCCCCTGAATCCCCCCTTGGCAGGGGGGACTCTGCCTGGCTCTTCCCCCTTTGCAAGGGGGACTTTGAAACTTCAGCGATTCCTGACCGCATTGGGTGCTTCCATGATCAACAAAAGAGCACCAATACCACGCACCCTGCGATTTTGTGCGCACTGAAAATGCACCCTCTCACGAATTGGCACTAACTTGGTGCGCCAACTTGAACTCCCCGCATTCCCAAAAAAGCAGGCAGCTTGAACACGTCTGTTTTATACGTTTTTTTTTAAAAAAAACGGCTCTGTCACGTCCGGGTTCGCTTTTTGCTATCTCGGGTTTGATCAGGGATTTCTGCAAAAAATTTCTTGATCAGCCGACTCACCCTCATGCGCCCGAGTAAGTATTTATGTCCTATTTAATTCCCTCCGAATTCGTCACCAAGATGATCGATGCCGGCGAGTCCAAGCTTTTTATGGCTACTCGCGACGCCCTTATACGCGCCTACATGGCTGGCGCCATTCTTGCGCTCGGCGCCGTCTTCGCCGTTACTGTTTCCGTCCAGACGGGCTATCCGATTATCGGAGCCATCCTTTTTCCTGTGGGTTTTTGCATTCTGTATTTGATGGGATTTGATCTCCTGACCGGTGTTTTTGTGCTCACTCCCCTGGCCCTGTTCGACAAGCGCCCTGGCGTGACCTTCGGCCGCATTCTGAAACACTGGGGGGTTGTGTTTACGGGGAACTTCGCAGGCGCGCTGACCGTCGCGCTGCTGATGGCTATCGTATTTACCAATGGTTTTTCCACCGAACCAGACAAGGTGGGCGAAATCATTTCCGGCATCGGCGAGGCGCGAACGCTCGGCTACAAGGAATATGGCGCGGCCGGCATGCTCACGATTTTTATCCGTGGTGTCCTGTGTAACTGGATGGTTTCCCTGGGCGTGGTCGGCGCAATGGTATCCACGACCGTCAGTGGCAAGGTTATCGCGATGTGGATGCCGGTCATGCTGTTCTTCGCCATGACTTTCGAACACTCCGTGGTGAACATGTTTCTGTTTCCTTCCGCCTTAATCATGGGTGGCAACTTCTCCATCATGGATTATTTAATCTGGAATGAAATTCCGGTGGTCCTGGGCAATCTGGTCGGCGGACTTTCGCTTACCGGCCTTACCCTCTATACCACCCACGTCCGCACTGCGCCGCGCCGCGCTCTTTAATTCGCGATGAATGTCCCGGTTTGCTCATTGCGGTAACCGGGATTGCCCCATGCCGAACTCTTTGAAAATCAGTCTTGGGCAGTTTTCCGACAAAGGCCGAAAATCGCTTAACCAGGATTTTCACGGCGCGGTCGTTCCCGACGAACCGCACCTGACTCGCAAGGGAATTGCAGTTGCACTGGCTGATGGCATCAGCAGCAGCGGCGTCAGCCAGATAGCCAGTGAGGCGGCCGTCAAAAGTTTTCTCACCGATTACTTCTGTACTCCGGATACCTGGTCGGCCAAAAAATCCGCCCAATCCGTCCTGGTGGCGACCAATGCCTGGCTGCATGCGCAGACGCGGCAAAGCGGATTTCGCTATGACCTCGATCGAGGCTATGTATGTACCTTCAGTGGCCTGATTCTTAAGGGCGCTCTGGCGCACCTGTTCCACGCCGGTGACGCGCGTGTTTATCGCCTGAGGGACGGCCAGCTCGAACAATTAACCTCCGACCACCGCGTGTGGGTCTCTCAGGAGACCAGCTACCTGAGTCGTGCCCTCGGTTTCAATAGTCACATCGAAATTGACTACCAGAGTTTTCCCGTCGAGTTATCGGACTATTTTCTGCTGATGACCGACGGCATTTATGAATTTGTCAGCGGCAATTTTCTGCGCGATTCGATTAGGAATCATCCCGACGATCTGGATCAGGCTGCCCGACTCATCGCCGCTGAAGCCTGTCAGGCTGGCAGCACCGATAATCTGACCATCCAGATAGTACGCATTGATGCAATTCCCGAGCAGGACGCTGATGGCGGGCGCCTGCAGCTGGCCCAATTGCCCCTGCCCCCCATGCTGGACCCCGGAATGAATTTTGACGGCTATCGGATTGTGCGCCAGCTGCATGCCAGCAGTCGCAGCCGGGTTTTTCTCGCCCTGGACACGGCCAGCCAGGCAACCGTCGCTCTGAAAATTCCTGCCATTGACTTGCGCGACAATCCGCAGTTTCTGGAACGCTTCGCGATGGAGGAATGGATCGCGCGCCGGATCAACAGTGAAGTTGTATTAAAGGCCGGTCCGGCCAATCGCACGCGAAATTACCTGTACATGGCGATGGAATTTATTGACGGGCAGACTCTGGCGCAGTGGATGACAGACCATCCGGCACCGGATCTCGAAGCGGTGCGCAAGATCATAGAACAGGTTGCCCGCGGTCTGCGCGCGTTTCACAAACTTGAGATGGTTCATCAGGATCTGCGGCCGAACAACATTATGATTGACCGGGACGGGACCGTCAGAATCATCGATTTCGGTTCGGTGCGGATTGCCGGGTTGCAGGAAGCGAATCCCTGTGTTGATGCCGGCGAAGTGCTGGGAACTGCGCAATTCACCGCACCGGAATATTTTCTCGGGGAAGGCGGAAGCGGGCGTTCGGATATATTTTCCCTGGGCGTGATCGCTTACCAGATGCTCAGCGGTGACCTGCCCTATGGTACGCGCGTAGTGCAGGCGCGAACCCGCCAGCAGCAGCAACGTCTGCAATACCAGTCTCTGTTGCGGGATGATCGCGCCATTCCACTCTGGGTGGACGGCGCGATCCGCAAAGCGGTGCATGTGGACCCGAACAGGCGTTACCAGGAGCTGTCGGAATTTGTTTATGATCTGCGCCATCCAAACCCGGAATTCTTCGGGTTCCACACGCCCTTGATGCAGAAAAACCCCATCCTTTTCTGGAAAGGGGTATCACTGATGCTGTTGCTGGTGGTGCTGGCTCTGGTCGGTCACATAATGGTTTGAAAGACTGGCGCACCCGCCCCTGTCCCGGCTACTCCAGTTCGCAATACTCAAACCAGTCAAAATCGGCATGCTTGCGGGTTCCGGCCAGATCCTGGCAGGCGACGCCGACAAAATTGCCTGTAAAGCCGCAAGGAACCGCGTGCTCATCGGACAGGATGGAAGCGTCCTGCTCCCATCCGGCCGCCGCCCAGGTTTTGCCGTCGACCGAATAGAAAAAGTTGAGGCGGTGGTCCTGAATTTCGAGTTTCAGATAAACGCGCTCGTGGGCATCCAGCGGGTATTCTTTTTCAACGGGATAACTGACCTGGCCGCGTTCGCACTTCATCAGCCCCAGACACCGCTTCGAATGCGGTGCACGAGAGATAAACAGGTAATAGAAATTGTCGGTGCTATAAAACGCCACGAGCCCCGCCATCTGCTGGAAATGATCCGGAGAAAATTCAATGCAGGTGGTAGCGGTTACATGAAATGCCTGCTGGCGCCGAGCCACGAGACTCTGCTCGTAGAGCGACGTCATACTCTCGCGCCCGTACAGACGCAGATGCCCCCTGCGCGCTGATAGACTCAGCATGCTATCGTCCATTGCCACCCGCGGTGCTTGCCACTGAATGCCCAGGCGTTCGCCATCGAAGTCATCCCGCTCAAGCAGGGCTGGCCAGGGATGCGCCGGCAGATCCGGGATGTTACTGGTGTCTTCCGGTACTTTTTTACCGGAAGCCAGACGCGGCCAGCCGTCGCGCCACACAATACTTTGCAGGGCGGTCTCGCGGCCCAGAATGGAGCGGCCGTTGGTCAGCGGCCGGCGGCACAGATGCACCAGACTCCAGCTGCCGTCGCGATGCTCGACAAAACTTCCATGGCCGGCCGACTGCAGGCGCAAATCGGGATATTCCGCACTCGAGATCAGCGGTCCGTCCGGCATGACCTCATAGGGCCCCTGCAAGGTCCGGGACCGCGCCACCGTGGCCGCATGGGTACGGAAGGTACCGCCCTCGGCCGTCAGCAGGTAGTACCAGCCATCGATCTTGTACAGGTGCGGCCCCTCCACCAGTCCCAGATCAGTGCCCTGAAAAATGTTTTCCACAGGCCCAATCATCTTCTGCTGACCCGGATCGTATTCCTGGAGCAGTATGCCGCCAAACTGGTTATACCCGGGGCGATGGTCCCAGATCATGTTCACCAGCCATTTGCGGCCATCGTCATCGTGGAACAGGGAGGGATCGAATCCGGAACTGTTCAGATAAACGGGCTCCGACCAGGGGCCTTCGATGCCGGGCGCAGTAACCAGAAAATTGCGAACATCCTTGAAGCTGCCGGTCCAGCGGCGGGCATCGGTATAAATCAGATGGAACAGGCCGTCGGCATGGCTCAGTGCCGGCGCCCAGACACCCGCAGAGTTCTGGTGTCCGCGCAGATCCAGCTGTGAATAACGGGTTAACGGATAACCGACAACACGCCAGTTAACCAGGTCTTTCGAATGGGATATCTGCACCCCCGGAAACCATTCAAAGGTTGACGTAGCAATGTAGTAATCATCGCCCACCCGCACAATGGACGGGTCTGGATTAAAGCCTTTCAAAACCGGATTCTGAATCGTCGCCATGACGTATCCTCTTTTATTATGGGTTGCAAACAGACGCTGATGATAAAGGTTGTTCCGCTGGAATTTCTCCGCGCGAACTCGCGATTTCACGTCCTCTCCGTTGGCACCTCATCAATATTCTCTCCCGTCTGCACCCGCCACTGGGCCGCATATAAACCATCCTTCGCCAAAAGCCCGGCATGGGTCCCGTGTTCGGCAACGCGTCCTTGCTCCAGAACCACAATCTGATCGGCATGGACGATGGTCGACAAGCGGTGAGCGATCATGATGATGGTGCGTTCATGGGCAATTTTCTTCAAGGAGCGTTGAATCGCGGCTTCGGTTTCGTTGTCGACAGCACTGGTGGCCTCATCGAGTACAAGAATGGGCGGGTCCTTAAGCAGCGCCCGCGCAAGGGACAGTCGCTGCCGTTGCCCACCCGACAGCCGGACACCGCGCTCACCGACTAGCGTGTCCAGTCCCAGGGGCAGGCGTTCGATAAATTCCGCGGCTTCGGCGACCCGTGCTGCTTCAATGACCGCTTCGCGAGATGCGTCCGGCCGGCCATAGGCGATGTTCTCACTGATAGTGCCATCAAACAGGAAGACATCCTGACTCACCAGACCGATGGCTGCACGCAGCTCGGACAGGCGCAGCCGCTCCACCGGAATACCGTCGATGCAAAGCTCTCCCGCCGCTGGCCGGTAAAAACGTAACAACAGTTTGATCAGGGTAGATTTGCCCGAACCCGTTGAGCCCACCAGAGCGAGTGTCGTACCGCCTGGTACATCCAGAGTGATCGAATGGACGCCGCCGGGGCTCTCAGGATACTGGAAGGACAGATTGCGCAGGGTAATGTCACCTTTTATGGGGACAGCGAGGTGCTCGGTGCCCTCGTCCTTGACCTGGTTACTGATCTGCAGCAGATCGAGAATCCGCCGGGTGCTGGCCATGGCGCGCTCGAACAGATCCACCGTTTGCGCCAGCCCCGTGAGCGGCCACAACAGGCGCTGGGTCAGAAACACCAGCACACCATAGGCACCGACATTCAGGGAACCATCGAGTGCCTTCAGCCCACCGATCACAAACGTCGCCAGAAAACCTGCCAGAATCGCCATCCGGATCACCGGAATAAATGCAGAGCTGATGGCGATGGCGCGGCGGTTGGCCTGCACATAATCCTCGCTGGCGGCACGCAAACGCTCCGCTTCCCGGTTCTCGGCCGTAAAACTTTTAATGGTCGCGATGCCGCCAATATTGTTGGACAGGCGATGGGCCAGAGCGCCCACTTTCTCCCGCACTGCCTGATAGCGCGGCCCTGCGCGCTTCTGAAAAAAGAAAGCGCCCCAGATGATAAGTGGAATGGGCATAAATGCGAGCAGGGCAATGGCCGGCGACAGCACAAAAAAGACAGCGCCCACCGCGACCACGGTCACTGCCACCTGCACCAGGTCGTTGGCGCCACCGTCGAGAAACCGTTCGAGCTGGTTTACGTCGTCGTTCATGATTGAAACCAGCTCACCGGAATTGCGGGATTCAAAAAACGCCATGTCCAGTTGTTGCACATGTTCATAGGCATCCTGCCGCAAATCGGCTTGCAAACGCTGGGCGAGATTACGCCAGAGGATCAGATACAGATATTCGAACAGAGACTCCCCCGCCCAAATCAGGAATGTCAGTACCGCCAGCACGAAAATCTGCTCGCGCGGCGCTTCGAATCCCAGCCCTGCAACAAAGCTGGTCTCCCGGTTCACTACCACGTCGATGGCGATACCGATCAGGATCTCCGGCGCGATATCAAAAAGTTTATTGATCACCGAGCAGGCCGTGGCCGCCGCAATCCGACGGCGGTAACCGCGAGCGTAACGCAGCAAACGGGCGAGCGCGTAAAAACTGGAAGTATTCCGGGATGCCGGCATGAAACCCTCCACAGAGGCGCCGAGGTGGCCCCTCAAAAGCCCTGCAGCTTAACGGCTTCTTGCGCGCCCGGAAAGGTAGAACTCCTGCCATGGAGCGGGCATCAGATCCACTTCGAAAAAGCAGGTCATATATAAATCATTTTGCGGGTCATGCCGCCGTCCACCACAAAATCCTGACCGGTGATAAAGCCGGCCGATTCTGACAACAGATAGGCACAGAGGCCGGCAATATCGTCCGGGCGCCCGGCGCGGCCCGCGGGATGCTGGCGATGATCATCCGCACTCAGGCGCGGTTCCCGCCGGCGGGACGGCTTTTTGAAGTCGTCCACCACAATCCAGCCGGGGCTGATCGCATTGACTCGCACCCGTCCGCTGAGACTGACAGCCAATGCGTGGGTCAGAGCGATGACACCGCCTTTACTCGCGGCGTAGGCCTCGCCGTTCGGTTCGGACTGATAGGCGCGGGTGGATGCGATATTCACAATAGCACCCTGGGTGCGGGCGAGGTGGCCTACTGAATGCTTGCACAGCAGGAAAGTGCCGGTCAGGTTGACGTTGAGCCAGCGCTGCCAGTCCGCCAGCGCCAACGATTCCACCGGCCCTGACACCGGGTTGGCAATACCGGCGTTATTGATCAGACCGTCGAGCCTGCCGAACTGGTTTACCGCCTGCTGCACCGCATTGGCGACCCGATCCTCTGAGGCGACATCGGCCGAGATCACCAGCAAATCATCGCGATTCGCCCCTTCATTGCGCAGCGCGCCTATCGCTTCCGCATCGGCGTCCACTGCCGCGACCGACCATCCATTCGACAACAGATAGCGGACGATTCCCAAGCCGATCCCCTGGGCTCCGCCCGACACCAACGCCACCTTTTTCTCACCCATAACGCATTCCTCATTTTTCAGATGCATACGTCCACCCCGCCCCGACGGCTTTTACCGCCAGCGCAGAGCCCACCCTGCGTCACATGTTTATTTGATCACCGGTGCGGCGGTCAGATCGACGCTATAGTTAGAGAACCGCCTCTCATCACTGCCCGCACAGTCCTGTGACAGGTTATGTGATATCCGGCATTCCGGCGTCCTGCCAGCCAGGCGGTTTAACCAGCTTTCGACGACTTATGCAGGGTAATCATGACTGATCACAACGATGCAGCTTCCGATAGCAACGGCAAGAAAGCGAGAATTCTGCTCGCGGATGATTCGAAGCTGGTCAGGGTGAGCGCCGGCAAGATGCTCTCGGCACAATTTGACCTGGTGCTCGCAGAGGATGGGGAAGATGCCTGGCACAAAATCAGTGCTGATGACACCATCCAGGTGGTATTTACCGATCTGGGAATGCCGAAACTCGACGGTTACGGCCTTATCCGTCGCATGCGTGAATCCGACAACGAGGGAATTCGCAACCAGCCCGTCATAGTGATCACCGGCGCGTCTGAAGATGAAAGCGTGCGCCGCCGGGTGTTCGAGCTGGGGGCCACCGATTTCATCACCAAACCGTTCAAGTCCACCGAGCTGATCGCCCGGGCTGAAGCCCACGCCAGCTATCGCCGCGACAGGAAAACCCTTGAAGATGCCATCGACGTGGATCTGCTCACGGGCACACTGAACCAGGGCGGTCTGTTCAAGCAGCTGGATAAGGATATTTCTTTCGTGAATCGCCACGGCGAAAATCTCGCCATCATCCTGTTCGAGCTGGACCAGTTTAAAGACATCCACGGCCGGATCGGCGACGATGGCACCTCCCGAATTCTGAAACATACGGCCGAAGCCCTGCTCGGCGCCATTCGCAAGGAAGACAGCATCGGCCGCTTTCGGCCTGACCAGTTCCTCGCCATCCTCCCCATGGCAAAAACCGACGGCGCCATCATTCTCGCCAAGCGCATCAGTACCCGTATCCGATCTTTCAAGATCACGGTCGCAGGTGAATCTCTTCCGGTATCCATCTCCGCCGGCGTAGCAGTGGTCAACAAAGGGGAACACGCCGTCCAGGACAAACTCTTGCATCTGGCGGAAAAAGCTCTACAGAACGCCAGAATCATCGGCCCCGGTGAGGTCCAGCTCCTCAAGCTCGAAAGCTACGGACGCACTCCTGCTCCCACGAAGGTTTCGATAGACAAAATTCTTGACGCCATCGAAGCATCCAGTTTCGAATTGCGCGACGGCACGACGGATGCCGTGGTGGAGCGCCTCAGGCCGCTGATGCGGCTGCT
>CAZXLJ010000129.1:0-8731 GCA_964641175.1 uncultured Cellvibrionaceae bacterium | reverse complement strand
CCCAATGAGCCAACCAACGTTACCGTGGGAGAGAATTTTTCTCTGGCGGTGGGCAATAAGTCTGCTGGAAGCATAAAAACCGGTAATGCGGGCAGCATCATCAATCTCGCTGCATATATGCCATTGCCATTTATGCTGGGGGCCGGCGCGGACGTGATCAATCTGTTGAGCGCATACGCTGGGGGTGTATTTATCAAGCAAGGCCAGACCAACACGATCAACCCCTACGTCCCGACCGAGGTTCAACTGGACTCGCAAAGGTCCGACCCTTTGAGCCAGCTTTGGTCTGTAGAAGAGTCATTTAAATGGACTGTTTCAGTGCCGGACAGGCTGGCCGTAGAGCGGTCCATCAGCGACAGCGGGGCAGATCAACCGCGTACATCAAACCCTGTCTCCTACATGCCCTGGTCAGGGTTGTAGATATTCGCCAGTAGTAGGTATAAAACGACTGGGCGCACTCCTGTAAAAACAGGAGTACGCTTTTTTACCTGTCGGTCAATTTAATCGGCCAGAGGTCCTGGAGCGTTCAAACGGGCAGCGCTTATGAGCCCGGCCCACCCAGCACAATTGGTAATCGCGGTGACGAGGGCGCTGACGATAGTACTCCTGGATTTCCGGAGTAATGACAGCCCGGTGGTGATCAGCGACATCCACGATGGTCAGCCGGTCCTTGCCAATGGTGGTGATATTGACAGTCTGCTGTAAAGAAAGCCCCAGCTGCGCGTTGGTGATTGCTTCGTCAATGATCTGCAGCACAACCTCCTGGCGTTCCCCTACAAATATCAGTTCCGGCAGGTTGTGAAGTTCCTGGAGGCCGACGGTGTAAGTGATCGGCAGATCGGGACGGCGTTCATCGACTGCATTGATCAGGGTGAAACCGCGCGCTTTAATGCCATCGGCAAACGATGATATGCCCGCCGGTACTGAAGCTTCCATAGTTCTCTCTCTTGGATGACTTTCCTTAACTTTAATACTTTAGTGGCGGTAGGCAATAGAATAGTTAGTTCTTTGTGCGGGGATTGGCATCTAAATCGTGATATGCAGCAGTGTTTTCTCCGTTTTTACCAAGCGTTGTGAGCTGGTCCGCATAAGAACCCGGATCTCCGGAAGCCCCGGGGAGCTGCTCCGGGGCGCAGATCGTCAGTTCACAGAGGGTGCAGGCGACAGGCCGTAACGCGCCAGACCGAGGTAACCGGACGAGAAGTGCTCGATGCAGAGATCGAAGTATCTTAAAAACAGCTCGTAACGCTGTCGGGAGAAATCTCCGCGGTTGGCGATCAGGTTGTCGCGCCAGCAGCAAAGTGTTTTGGCGTAGTCGTCAGATTTCACTTCAAACTGGTCAACTTCATAAAGACCGGTCATTGCGGCATCGAGGTAACCCAGGGTGGGCGTAAGCGCATTGGGGAAAACATATTTGGCAATGAAGTACTGAAACCGGATGGCGCGCTGTCGCTCCAGCCCTTTGAGCTGATTGGGCTTTTTCATGGCGACAATGGATTGCAGGGCGAATCTGCCACTTACGCAGCGGCGAACACCGCGGAAAAATGCGTGGTAGCGTTCGATATGCAAACCCTCCTTGTAGTCACGAGGCGACGCGAGATGTTCAATGGCGCCGATTGCCAGAGCGGCGTCGTAGGGTGCCCCGATATGACGCTCCAGATAGTCGGACATGTCTTCTTCAAAAATGGAAATAAATTGGGTATTGGTCTGGGTACGCGCGTATTTGCATTGTTCGGGGCTGATGGAGACGCCGTGATTGCGCTCCAGCTCCGGGAAATTTTTCTGCAACCATAACTGGGTAGAGCCCCAACCGCATCCCAGGTCGAGAACGCTGCGGGTGTTGGCATCGATTCCCGCGAAACCGGCAATCTTTTTAAGTTTGTTGTGCTGGGCTTCTGCCAGAGACGTCTGCCCGCTCCAGTCGGCGCAGGTATAGCTCATGCTCTCGCCAAGAATTTTTCGAAAAAATTCGCTCTCGTTCACATCGTAATGTGCCTGGATATCCGTTTTGGTCGCCATCAGATTACTCCCTTAATCGCGTGATAATTGGTTTTTTCCACATGCCGGTTCGGCAGGCCGAAATAGAATTTTACAAAATCCATTGCCATGGCCAGTTCCGGAAAACTCCGCTCTTCCGTTCCGACAAAATGAATTTTCCCGATGACTGCAGTCTTTTTATGGTTCACGTATAAATGGGTTTCGCGCTGTTTCAGCAGCCTGTGCCGCAGGTCTTTGAGCGCGGGGCTGAAAATCGGATCGATCAGACTGTAATTCCGATACAGGAAAGGTCCGTGAATAAAAGGAATGGCAACGCTGGCTCGACCCATGTCGGCAAAGGTAAACGATGGAAATGTTTCCCGATTGATTTCCACCAGGGTGCCGCGATGCTGGCAATATGCGAACAGTGTTAATGGCAGTGCAATTTCGGCGAGGGTTTTATCGGCAAAGGACGAGCCGAACAGCATATGAATGGTATCGCCTATCTGCTGATTCTGATAAAGGCTGCGACTGCGGACATTGCCTCGAGCCACATGACGCAATGTTCGCAGACACGACATGCCGTGCAGATGGCGGATGCGGGCGTCATAATCGAACAGTGCGTCATAATTCAGACAGCCCCACGTATGCGCCAGATAGATCATCAGGGAAAACGCACTTCCGGACACGACATTGAGCCGCTTGCAACGGGCAAGATGATAGATTGTCAGTGCACGTAACACTCGAACGTGCGCGGCCCCGTTGGGCCCGGTTCCCGCCAGCGAAATGATGGATTCTTCTGGATGAGCGTTGCTTTTAAACGCCTCAATGACGCGTCCGATTTCAGCAGATGGCGGCTTCCTGCGCATATCACTCCTGTTACTTTCCTGATTTGCGGACATCGGCGAGATTTAATCCGGTGACTGCTGGACAGTCACGGGGCCGATTATGTTGCAGTTTTTACCGCTGCGCAACGAACCACCTTTTCAGAATATGCTCATTCCGAAAATTCAGTCATAAGCGCTCAGGTTTCAGGTTGATGTCCTACAACCACCGCGGATATTGACCGGTAGTCGTCATTATTCAACCTTACTATCATCGCTGAAGTCCGGAGCTTAGCGCCTGGCCGGCACCTAAGACTCCGCGGGAACTGGAGCGCTCGCACGGAGTCTCAGGTGCCGCGGTTCCGGCTTTGCAAGCCAACATATTTTTATAGCTCAATTGGAAATCTGAATGCCCTCATACGAAGTTATGCAACAAGGTGGTGTGCCGGTCAAATGCTGGACCCGGGATCTACCCTTTGAAGACGCCGCGAGACAGCAACTGCTCAATATCTCGCGTCTGCCATTCATTCATAAATGGGTGGCGGTGATGCCGGATGTGCATCTGGGCAAAGGCGCGACTATTGGCAGCGTCGTACCGACATTCGGTGCGGTTATACCAGCCGCAGTCGGCGTCGACATCGGTTGCGGCATGATGGCGGTGCGCACCAGTCTCAAGGCATCCGATCTGCCCGACCAGCTCGGCGGCATCCGCAGTGCCATCGAAGCGGCTGTGCCCCACGGTCGCACCACGGGACGCGGCGGTCGTGACAAAGGTTCCTGGGGGCAGGTCCCGGACGATGTCGCCACTGCCTGGGCGCCTCTTTCCAAGCCGTTCAATCGGTTGCAGGGGAAGCACAAGGTGCTGAAAAACACCAACAACCTCAGCCACCTCGGGACGCTGGGGACCGGCAATCATTTTATCGAGGTCTGTCTCGACGAGGAACAGGCAGTGTGGTTTATGCTCCACAGCGGGTCCCGCGGCGTGGGCAACCGCATCGGCACGCACTTTATTGAGCTGGCTCGTAAAGACCTCAGTCGCAACAATATCCGCTTGCCCGATATGGACTTGGCTTATCTGGTAGAAGGCAGCGAGCACTTTGCCGATTACGTTGAGGCAGTCGAGTGGGCCCAGCAGTTCGCGAGGATCAACCGGGAGGTCATGATGCAGCGCGTCATTCGCGCGGTCCGGTCGGAGCTGGGTTATTCTTTCCACGCGAGTCTGGAAGCGGTCAACTGCCACCACAATTATGTCGCTCGCGAAACTCATTTCGGCGAAAAAGTTCTGGTGACCCGCAAGGGCGCCGTGCGTGCCGGAAAAGGTGAACTTGGTATCATTCCGGGCAGCATGGGTGCACGCTCGTTCATCGTGCGCGGACTTGGTAACGAGGAAAGTTTCTGCAGCTGCAGCCACGGCGCCGGGCGGATCATGTCGCGCACGCAAGCGAAAAAGCTGGTGACACTGGCCGAGCACAACAAAGCAACCGCAGGGGTTGAATGTCGACGGGATGCCGGCGTCATCGACGAAACGCCGTCGGCCTATAAACCCATAGAGAAAGTTATGGCCGCGCAGGAGGATCTCGTGGAAATCGTTCATACCCTCAAGCAGGTGGTGTGTGTGAAGGGGTGAACCGGATTCCCGCGCGCCGTGCGACGACCGATTCTCTGCCTCGACAATAAGAGAACCATAAATGAGAAAAAGTGACCTGTGGATCCTGGCGGCCGCCGTGTTCGTGGTGGCTTTTAACCCACCTTCTGCTCAGGCGGCCAAACCTTCAACCCGTCAGGAGACTGTCGAAATCGTGCGGGAATTGCGCCGCATTGTCAGTCCAAATGGTGTGGAGCGTAATGAAATTGTGTCCATCGGAGGAATCAGGCAGTTTGTAAATGTGCGCGGCATTGATCGCCGCAATCCGGTGCTCCTTTTCATCCACGGCGGGCCGGGTTTTCCGACGGCGCCACTGGCATGGTGGGCCACACGGGGTCTGGAGGAGTATTTTACGGTCGTGCATTGGGACCAGCGTGGCGCGGGCAAGACCTATCTGCTCAATGATCCAGAACTCGTCGCCCCCACCATGAAGCCAAAGCGATTCGTGGATGACACTGAAGAACTTGTCGCCTGGATCAAAAAGGAATTCGGCAAAGAGAAGGTGTTCGTTTTAGGGACGTCCTGGGGAAGTTACGTCGGTCTGGAGTTCGCGCGGCGGCGGCCCGAATGGTTGCACGCCTACATCGGCATGGCCCAGGCTGCGGATATCCCCGAAAGTGAGCGACGCGGTTATGCATACGCGCTTGATGCAGCAAAAAAAGCCGGGAACAAGCAAGCCATCGCCGAACTTGAGGCACTCAAACCTTACGCCGCACCGGGCAAATCCGTACCCCTCAAAGACATCGCTATCGAGCGCAAATGGTCCGACTTCTTCGGAGGTGTAATGGCCTACCGAACCCACCAGATCGATGGAATCGCGGCAGCGTTGTCTCCCGATTATTCTGATGAAGAAGCTGAACGCGTTTACGAGGGGAATGCATTTTCTCAGGGCTTTCTGTTTAGCCCCGTTCTGAGCCTGAATTTAAGTCATATAACCAGGCTCGATTGTCCGCTCATTGTCCTGGCCGGTCGGCACGACCGCTCAGTCAATTCGGACGTCGCGCATGAATGGTTCGAGCGGGTCGACGCGCCGCATAAACACTTTGCCTGGTTCGAGCATTCTGCTCATGAGCTGTGGACCGAGGAGCCTGGGAGACTGCTGGTGACCCTTGTGACCCATGCGCGACCAATTGCGGCCCGGGCCGGAGACGTCGCGCCGGGAACTTGAATTAACACAACGTATCCAGCATAATCGCTCCGGCTCTCATGGAGCGTCTGCCGATTTCTACGAACCGACAAAATCGTAATCGGAAAATGGACTTAAAATTAATCAGGGAACGATTCCACGTGAAAACAATTCTGTTGCTCTGGCTCGTTGTATTGGCGAGCACCTCGTTTGCTTCGGAGCGATCCGAAACTCCCAGGATTTACGAAAGCCTCGCGGGCGATGGCCTGCTCATTACCGTTCCGTATGGCGAGAAGAATGAATTCCTCGTTTACTTCGAAGGCTTCGAGAATATCCCCGATCCAGTTGCCAAGCTCTACCGCAAGGAAAACGCGGGCAATGGAACTGAGGATCATTATTACCGGCTGGTGGGCACCGAAACCATCGACATTCAAAATAGAAGCGGCTCGGTTCTGGTACACGGATCGCTCATTCCTTATATCGAAGTGATCGACGGCGCCGGAGAAAAAACCAAAATGGTTTTCCGGGAAAAAGGCGGCGCATTCGAGACCGACAAAGTCATTGCCCGGTATCAGAAATATCAGAATCCTTCTCCGAGTCACGTCGAAGCGAAAAAATCCATCGCGGCAGGTCAAGCACGGATGCAACAGGCATGCGGCGGGATTGTCTCGGTAAATGTTGACTGGAACGCGTTCGAGGCGAAAGAAAACCGGTCGGTGCCTGGAATGCTGCAGGGCCACCTGGATGCATTGAGGAGACTTTGTGAAGCAGATGAGGATTACAGAATGGCGGCCGCAACCATTAATGAGATTCATCTGATAAAGGGCGGCGCGCCAAAGTCCCATAATGTGACGATGTCCAATAGAATCCTTACCATTTCGCTGCATCCCGAAGCCGTCAACGTTCCCGATACTGCTTACGCAAAAATTCAGAAAGCGCTGTAATTAAAACAACAACCACAAAGGATGAAACCATGAAAAAATTAATAACCCTGTCGCTTGTCACGGCATTGGCTGCAACCAACACGTACGCAGGTGTCGCGGAGACAAAGGCAAAAAACAGCGCGGAGCAGAGCATCGCAGAAGTTGTCACCAAAACCAAAGCGGCCTGCGGCAATGCGGCACTGGATGTGACGGTTGCCTGGGACCAGGTAGAAGCGGTTACCGAAAAAAATGCAGAACTCATCCAGAAGAAAAACTCGCAACCTTCTTATGTGATCGGTGAGATTGCAAATCGCGCCACGGCTGCTCTGGAAGCATTGGAAAAAATATGCAGTGAAGACGCGGATTACAAGGCGGAAATTGCAAAACTGAATAAGGTGGAAGTCACTCCGAAGCAAAGTTATGACGATTACAGCACGAGTTTCGCGTTGCAGGGAGCGGCCTTGCAGATAGAGAGCGGGTTTTATATGACGCGCACTGCGTCCGATTTCGTCAAAGATATCAAAGCCGTTTTCTGATATTGATACCCGTTCCAGCCTGGGAGCGGTAGCGCTGCCCGAATTTGTTACCTGGTTGGCCGCAATCAATCCCCGGCTGTGACTTAATAGCGACTTCCTGCTGACGGAGGTTTGCTATGAGACCGAATAAATCAAACACTCTTATCAAAAATCTGACGTCGCTGATCATCTGCGGCGGCGTCTTTCATGCCACCACCGGGTTGGCCCAGACGGTTTCAGAAATTGCTGACGGCACGTTCGGAGACCTGTATTACATGCTCTGGAAGGATTCCGGCAATGCCTTCTTTACCCTTGACGATGATGCGGGCTACAGCGCCCAATGGGACCGGACCACGAATAACTGGATAGGTGGGCTGGGGTGGAGTCCGGGCGGTCACAGAATGCTGGAATACGCGGGAGAGTGGTTGCCCGAAGAGGGCGCATCCAACATCAGTGTCTATGGCCGGATGGTTAATCCGTCCATAGAGTTTTACATCCTCGAAGGCTGGGTTGTTTACAACCCGGCCAACGTCTCCCAGCGGGAATACTTCGGTACCCTCGAATCTGACGGTGGCGTTTACGATATTTATCGCTATCGGCGGGCTCAAAACATGGCCCTGGACACTCCGGTGCTTACCACCTATTTCAACGTGCGACGTGAAAGCAAAGAACCTGGCGCCGTATCCGGAATCGTCACAACCGGTAATCATTTTAGTGCCTGGGCCGAGCGTGGTCTTGATATGGGCACCATCGACTTTATGGTGCTTGCAACCGAAAGCTATCAGGGCGTGGGTTCCTCGGAATTCTCGGTTGGAGAAGGGCAGCCAGCCAGCTGCGGGACCCATGAAAGCATACCTGTCTGCTGCACCATTGCCAGTGACGCGGACGGTGACGGTTTCGGTGAGCAATATGGTGGCGAAGCTTGTGTGGTGACTGAAGCCACATTGGGATGGCACCCGAAGAATCCCGAAGTTGTGCTGGCTGCGGTCAATGCGGGCGCGCATGCAGAAGCTGTGGAAATTAACGATATCTGGTATGCGCCCAACCAGTTTATCAGCGGGGGCCATACCAGGCTGACTGACAAGGAAATTACGGGCGGTGACGGCAATGTTGTTTACCAGTCGGTCCGAACCGGTGATTTTGACCTGAACATTCCGGTGTCCGACGCCGGTCTGGTGTCCATTGAATTTACGTTTGCGGAATTTGTGTGGAACGCCGTCGGGCAGCGGGCGTTCGACGTCATTATTGAAGGCAATCCTGTGCTCACCGGTGTTGACCTAATCGCAGAGGCGGGTATTCGAACTTTATGGAAGCCAGAACCCTTTGAAGTCATGGTCGAAGACGGTGTTCTGACTATCGAACTGCGTGCGACTGACCCTACCTATCAAGGTTATGTGGACAGGGGCGCATCAGTCAGTACGGTACTGGTCCGGGCACTGGGTGAGATACCGGATGGTTCCAGTTCGTCTGGCTCTTCGGGCTCTTCGGGCTCGACCGGTACATCCGGTTCGTCCAGCACATCCAGTTCCTCCAGTTCCTCCAGTTCCTCCGGCACATCCAGTTCGTCCAGTACATCCAGTTCTTCAAGCTCCTCGGGAGCTGGAGGGGCAGACGGATTGCTTCTCATATTGGTCAGCGTACTCACGGTTTTCAGGAGGCGCACATACCAGAAGCTGTTTCATAACGCGCGACTGCAGCAATTATAAAAAACAGCTTCTAGG
>CAZXLJ010000128.1:0-8988 GCA_964641175.1 uncultured Cellvibrionaceae bacterium | reverse complement strand
CGCAAAGCGCTGTAAGCCAGACGCTATTCGGACTTAATCAGAGGTTCCCTAGAGCGTGTTATGCAGCTGACAGAACCGGCGGATCAGATTGTGTGTGGATGAATCCCAGTCGCCGGGGATATCGGTGGTCTGGATCGCGATATTTACGTGGGTACCGAGCAGCTTGCCCAGCTCGACGCCCCATTGATCGAAAGGGTTGATGTTCAACAGCACCGCCAGTGTAAAAACCTTGTGCTCATAGGCAGCAATCAGCGCACCCAGTGATTGCGGTGTCAGTTGTTCCAGGACGAACGTACTGCTGGGCCGATTGCCCGGGTGAACCTTGTGCGGTGCCATAAAGGCAATGTCGTCATCCTTGTAACCCTGGCTCTTCAACTCCGCTTCGGCAGTTTTTAGATCCCGACCCGTCAGCAGCGCCTGGCTTTGTGCAACGCAGTTGGCAAACAGAAGGCGGTGCTGGTGATCCAGCGGGCTGTGACTTTTAAGAGTTACGATGAAATCGATGGGTACGATGATCTTGCCCTGGTGCAACAGTTGATGAAATGAGTGCTGCCCGTTGGTGCCTTCAGTTCCCCAGACGATCGATCCGGTGGGGTAGTCGACTGGTTGGCCGTCGCGCGTGACGCTTTTGCCGTTGCTCTCCATTTCCAGCTGCTGCAGATACATGGGCAGCAGGCCAAGATGATAGGCGTAGGGCAACACCGCCTGAGTAGTGGTTCCCCGGAACTGGCTGTACCAGAACATCAGCAGACCCATGATCACCGGCACATTCTTCTCGAGAGGGGCCTCGGAAAAATGCTTGTCCATGGCCTCTGCGCCAGCGCGCAGCAGGTTGAAATTTGCCATGCCTACGGCCATGGCGATGGGGAGCCCGATGGCTGACCACAGTGAATAACGCCCGCCTACCCAGTCCCAGATGGGGTAGATGTTTTCCGCCGCGATGCCGAACTCAACGGCCTTGTCAACTTTGGAAGAGATGGCAACGAAGTGCTTGGCAAGATCGTGTTTTGCGCAGCCTTTTTCAAGCATCCACGCACGGGCTGACAGTGAATTCTCCAGGGTTTCCTGAGTTGAAAAAGATTTGGATGCGACGATGAACAGCGTCGACTCGGGTTTGACCTTCTGCAAAAGATCGGTCAGCTCGTTGCCATCGACGTTGGCGACGAAATGTACATCCACCGCATCGACCAGATAAGGAGTAAGCGCTTTGCAAATCATCCGGGGTCCCAGATCGGAACCACCGATGCCGATGTTCACAACATCGGTGATACGGTCGCCCTTGAACCCCTTCCATGAACCGCTGTGAACGTCTGCAACGAGCTTTTCCATTCTCGCCAGGGTTTCGGTAACAGCCTGTTGTTCGTTGCTTTGGGGTGCGCCGGTAAAGCGCAGGGCAGTGTGCAGCGCGGGGCGCTTTTCCGTGTTATTGACCAGATCACCCTTGAGCAGGGCTTTGATCGCCTGGGGAAGACCGGCCTGTTGCGCGACACTAACCAGTAAATCAAGGGTTTCCGAGGTAATGTGGTTCTTTGAGTAATCCAGCTCCAGGCCGGCGGCGCCAATAGTGAACCGGTCGGCGCGGTTGGCATCCTGTTCAAACAGTTCGGTGAGGGTGGTGCTTTGCATCTGTTGGCTGTGTTTGGTCAGTGCGGCCCAGTTCGGGTAGAAATCGGATAGCTTGCTTTGAGACATGGTCAGCTCCTTCGAGGGTAAACGCTTGGGTCGCATTCGGTTTGACCGGCGACTGGAACACTTCGTATCGACTCGCGGTGTTCGGCTTCAAAACTTCCGGGTCAGGGAAAAATCGGCGAGGTCGGACAAAACGGTGGTAAAACGGTTATCGGGCAGGCCGGCAAGTGCCTGTTTGGCCTGTTCCAGCTGCCGGGCAGCGCAATCCATGCTGTAGCGCAGTGCCCCGGATTTCCGGACGATGCCGACAATGTCGCTGAGCTGGTCCAGTCCTCCCGACTCGATTGCATCCTTGATCAGTTTTTGTTCATCGGGCGTGGCATGCTGCATGGCGTAGATCAGCGGCAGCGTAGGTTTGCCCTCCGCGAGATCGTCGCCGATGTTTTTGCCGAGGGCGTGCGCATCACCCTCATAATCCAGCACATCATCAACGAGCTGGAATGTCATTCCCAGGCAAAGTCCAAAGCGGGCTGCGTGCTGCGCGTGTGCCGGGCTCGCTGAAGCCAGGACCGCCGCCGACTGGGCTGCCGCCTCAAAGAGCACGGCTGTTTTCTTGTGGATGACCTCCAGATACTGCTCCTCGGAAATTGCAGGGTTTCTGGCGTTAACCAGCTGCTGCACCTCGCCTTCCGAGATGGTGTTGGTGGTATCCGAAAGGATTCTCATGATTTCCATATCCCCGAGGCCGACCAGCATCTGAAAAGCGCGGGAATACAGGAAGTCGCCGACCAGTACACTGGGCGCGTTGCCCCAGTTCGCATTTGCAGTGGGGCGGCCTCTGCGCCGGCTTGAAATATCAACTACATCATCGTGGAGCAAGGTAGCGGTGTGGATGAATTCGATGACGGCTGCCAGGCTGACATGCTTCTGTCCGCTGTAGTCCAGGCTGCGCGCCAGCAATATGACCAGCAGCGGCCGGAGGCGCTTGCCACCGGATTCAATAAGATAATGGCCAATGTTCTCCACCAGTCCGACATCGGAATGGAGTTGTTGCAGTATCAATTGATTGACCGCGGAGAAATCGTCTGCGACAGCTTGGTGGAAGGGAAGCATTATGGGTTTCTTCAGGCGGATTGCAAAAAGGAAAGGATGCTATGGGCCTGCCTGACCAGTGTCAAGCGCGGCAATCGTCAAGGGTATCTGCCGCCAGCGGGCAAGGTGCTGCGGGGGTTGTTTCGCCGCGGGTCTTGGAGTACTATTGCGCGCCTTTTGTCCGGCCGCGCGCGAAGCCTTCTGGTCTGCAAAGCGGGTCCGGATTGCGACGGAGTTGGGGTGGTATTCAGTTTGATCAGTGTCTGATGTTGTTCCGGCAGCGTGATCAGAACGACCCGGAAGTGTGACAGCAAACTGAAGCACTCGTAATGATTGAGCATTGAGCAAAGAAAGACCCAGGATTGAAGAAAGAAAGGCAGACGAAAGATAGATAGATAGCTACGACGCAAGCTGTTGAGCTTCGCTGTTCAAGCCGGGCCGCCGGTCGAGCAGCGGGTCAGGAAACCTGCCCCGGATTATCGATACAGGTGCTTCGCGACGTCCATTATATAAATTGGAGCAACAGAATATGTATGCAGTGATAGTCTCCGGTGGCAAGCAGCACCGGGTTGTGGAGGGCGAGATTCTACGCCTGGAGAAGCTGGACGTCGCAACTGGCGACGCCATCGAGTTCGACCAGGTGCTGATGATTACAGACGGTGACCAGGTAAATATCGGTGCGCCGGTTCTGTCAGGTGCGCTGGTGAAGGCTGAGGTAATCAGACACGGTCGCGCCGACAAGATCAATATCATCAAGTTTCGCCGTCGCAAGCACCACATGAAGCGTCAGGGCCACCGACAGTGGTTCACCGAAGTCAAGATTACCGGCATCAACAGTTAGGAGAAGTGAGTCATGGCTCATAAAAAAGCAGGCGGTAGTACCCGTAACGGGCGCGATTCCGAAAGCAAGCGTCTTGGTGTCAAGGTGTTTGGCGGCCAGGTAGTTGACGCGGGCGGCATAATTGTCCGGCAGCGCGGCACCCGATTTCATGCCGGCCGCAATGTTGGCATCGGTCGGGACCATACCTTGTTTGCCAAGGCGACAGGCGCGGTCAGATTCGAAGTGAAAGGTCCAGACAACCGGAAATTCGTCAGTGTAGAAACGGCGTAACAAGGCCGGTCGGATCCGCAAAAGCCCTGTCCATCGTGACGGGGCTTTTTTATTTGGATTCCAGGCAGAGCAGATTCCCGTTACGACGGGCGAGTAAAGCGTTATGAAATTTGTTGATGAAGCGTCGATTTACGTTCAGGCGGGCAAGGGTGGTAGCGGCTGCCTGAGTTTTCGACGGGAAAAATATGTTCCCCGGGGCGGTCCCAACGGGGGCGATGGCGGTGATGGTGGTTCCATTTATCTGGTGGCCGACGACTCTCTGAACACCTTGGTTGATTACCGTTTCTCCCGCCGCTTCCTTGCCGACAATGGCGAGTCGGGCAAAGGTTCCAACTGCACCGGAAAGAAAGGCGAAGACCTGTTTTTGCCGGTGCCGGTGGGTACCTCCGTGATCGACGATGAGACCGGAGAAGTCATTGGCGACCTGACCGCGGCAGGGGACCGTCTGAAAGTTGCCCAGGGCGGCTGGCACGGCCTGGGCAACACGCGGTTCAAATCCAGCGTGAACCGGGCGCCGCGACAGACTTCGCCCGGGACCGAAGGGGAAGCGAGGCAGCTGCGTCTGGAGCTGAAAGTCCTGGCGGACGTAGGAACGCTGGGATTGCCCAATGCAGGAAAATCGACATTTGTCCGGGCCGTATCGGCGGCCGAACCCAAGGTGGCAGATTACCCGTTCACTACGCTGGTCCCCACATTGGGCGTCGTCAGTGTTCACCGCCACCGCAGCTTTGTGATCGCGGATATTCCGGGGCTGATTGAAGGTGCATCAGAAGGCGCCGGTCTCGGCATCCGCTTTCTCAAGCACCTGACGCGCTGCCGGGTGCTGTTGCATGTGGTCGACGTTTGTCCCGCCGACGGCTCCGATCCGGTGGATGCGGCGCTTGCGATCGTCGAAGAACTCAAGCGTTTTAGCCCCACCCTCGCCAAGCGGCGTCGCTGGCTGGTTTTGAACAAGATCGATTTGTTGCTGGAGGATGAAGTGGCCGCGATCCAGGCGCGACTGGTCGCGGCGCTGAACTGGAAGGGGCCGATATATGCGGTCTCGGCGGCGGAAAAGCGCGGTACTGAAGTGCTCTGCCATCACCTGCTGCAAGAGCTGGAAAGCACCTGGGAAGCAGAGCGCGAGGATCCTGAACTCGCCGAGCTTGAACAGAAGACCCAGAGCCAGATGCAGCAGGAAGCGCGGTCACGGATTGAAGCGTTGCGCACCCGGCAGAAGCGTGAGCGTCTCGGCGATCCCGATGAAGATCTCGACGATGAATATGAAGATGACGATGATGGCGTCGAAGTGGAATATGTCCGTTAAACAGGAGGCCCTTCTGAGTAGAAAAAGAGATGTGCTCAAGAGTTGCCGGCGCTGGGTGATCAAGATTGGCAGCGCCTTGCTGACGGACAATGGCCGCGGACTCGATCGGCGGGCAATCGCTGACTGGGCCAGTCAGATGGCGGCCCTGGTGAAAAGTGGAAACGAAGTCGTGCTGGTGTCCTCGGGCGCCGTCGCCGCTGGCATGAACCGGCTCGGTTGGCGGGAACGCCCCGTGGCCATTCATGACCTGCAGGCTGCCGCCGCAGTGGGTCAAATGGGTCTGATTCAGGCGTATGAGGAAGCCTTCCAGAAGTATGCTCTGAAAACTGCGCAGATTCTGGTCGATCACGATGACCTTTCCAATCGCGAGCGACACCTCAACGCCCGCTCAACCATCAAGACCCTGACAGGGCTCGGTGTCATCCCCATCGTCAACGAAAATGATACCGTGGTCACCGACGAAATCCGCTTCGGTGACAATGACACTCTGGGCGCGCTGGTCGCCAATCTGATCGAGGCGGATGTCCTGATCATTCTGACGGATCAGTTGGGTATGTATGATTCCGACCCGCGTCAGAATGCCCTGGCAAAAATAATCCCCGAAGCACCGGCTAACGACGACGGTCTGGCGGCTATGGCTGGCGGTGGCGGCAGCCTGGGCCGGGGCGGCATGATCACAAAGGTCAGGGCAGCAAAACTCGCCCAGCGCTCAGGCGCCCATACGGTGATCGTCGGTGGCCGGATAGATGACGTCATTACCCGGGTGGCGGCGGGTGAAGGCGTGGGAACCCTGCTGTATGCCGCCGAGGAGCCTCTGGCAGCACGCAAGCGCTGGTTGGCGGGGCACATGCAGAACAAAGGCGTGCTGGTCATTGACGACGGCGCCGTCTCGGTGCTTACGGAAAACGGCCGCAGTCTGCTTCCCGTAGGCGTAAAGGAGGTGCAGGGAAACTTCCAGCGCGGCGATGTGGTGCGCTGCCGCAGCCTTCAGGGCAAGGACGTGGCGCTGGGTCTGGTTAATTACAGCAGCAGGGAATCTCAACTTATCGCCGGCAAGCCGAGCTCGGCCATTGCCGATCTGCTCGGATATAAGAATGCCGACGAGCTAATCCATCGCGACAACCTCGTCTTAATCTGATCTGCTGCACTTCCGGATTGTTTCCATGAGTATTTTCAAAGAACACATCGACAGTATTGGCGCCTATAAACCACCGCTGGATGGCCGGGATCCGCATCGCTACACCCTGCTGGACTTCAACGAGCGGACACTGCCATTGTCACCTATTGTTCAGGAAGCGCTGATTGAATACATTCGGGCCGGTCGCATGCAGATGTATCCGGCCTATGGTGACGTGGTGTCGGTGATAGCCGATTACTGTGCGGTGCGGCCCGAACAACTGATGATTACCAATGGTTCTGATCAGGGAATTGATCTGGTCATTCGGTCAGCCTGTCGTGAAGGCGATGAGGCCATAATTCCGCATCCGAGCTTCGCCATGTATACCCAGTGCGCGAAAATCGAGAATCTGGTTATCCGGGAACCGCGCTTTCATCGCGACCGCGGCTTCCCGGTGGATGAAGTTCTGGCGGCCATTTCTCCGCGTACCCGTGTCATTTGCATAGCGAACCCCAATAACCCCAGCGGTACTGTAGTGTCCCGTGGCGATATCATCCGCATCGCGCGGGCCGCGCCCCATGCTTGCGTTCTCGTGGATGAGTGTTATTACGAGTACGTCGGTGCAACCGTCAGCGATCTCGTCGACTCCCTGCCGAACCTGGTGATTACCCGGACATTCTCGAAAACCTGGGGAATGCCGTCGCTGCGGCTCGGTTACATCATCAGCTGTCCCGACAATATCAGTGCGCTTTTGAATGTACGGGGACCCTATGACATTAACCAGCTTGCCATTGTGGCCATCCGCGCCGCGCTGCAGCATCCCGAATACACGCATTCCTACGTGAAGGAAGTGATGCAGGTGTCAAAGCCACGGGTTGAAAGCTTTTTGCAAGAACGGAACATCGATTTCTGGCCCAGCGGCGCAAACTTTCTGTGGACATTTCCCCCGCACCCCGAAAAAGTGAATGAAACCCTGATTGCCCACGCTTTTCTGATTCGCCCGAAAGCCGATGCAGACGGACGGCTCGGGTTGCGTATTACCCTGGGCACCGCGGAGCAGACAGAGCGGTTGCTTATCGCGCTGGCGGAGGCGTTGGACGCTTTTGGAGCTTCTTGAAAGAAGTTCGGAGGATATGACCCGGCGGTCCCTGGGGCCGCTATGTCATGAAACCATGACAGTAAGGATGTACTGAATGCCAGGTTTGTGACAGAAAAGATTTCAGGCCGATGCGTTTGAGCGGGACTGGAAGGGGTTATGAAGGTTCAGGAAAAAACAACAAGACCCGGGACGACAGTTGATCGAACCGGGTGTGCGCTGGCCTGCAAAGCGAACGGAATTTAGGCGGCAGCCTTGTCCAGTGCCTTGATCTGGGCACTCAGGCGGCTCTTGTGGCGGGCAGCCTTGTTCTTGTGGATGATGCCCTTGTCGGCAATCCGGTCTACTACGGGAATCGCTGCTGCATAAGCGGCTTTAGCGGTTTCGTAATTCCCGGTCTGGATTGCGCTGATCACTTTTTTCAGTGCGGTTCGTGCCATGGATCTCAGGCTTGCGTTGTGAGCGCGTGCTTGATCGTTCTGACGGGCGCGCTTTTTTGCTTGAGGTGTGTTAGCCACCGATTTGCTCCTACAGTCTTTTGTTCAGGTTTACGGCTCGAGCTTTTCAGCTCTGTGCAGGCCGATTTATGGACGCGGTATTATCCGTGAATATCCACTACTGTCAAGAGGCGCAGGTGCGTGTCAGGGCGGATAGCCGCCCGTACTATTTGAACAGGCTCATACCTTCAGTCAGATCCAGATCTTCCAGCTCGGCGCTTTCGATGTTGGGATCGAGACCCAGGCGGTCGAAGGCGGTTACGCGCTTGAAATCGACGCCGGGGTACTGTTCCGGAGTGCTTTGCAGCACGGCGACGGTGACGAGGTCCGCGTAGTCGACCTCCGAGGTCTGCCGGTAGAAATCCAGATGTGCCTTGGGCACATTACGGAGCTCTCTGGGGAACTCCCACGAATTGAGGATCTCTACGCCGATACCCGGATGCGCCGTCGCGATCACCGACTCCAGGGTGATGCTGTCCTTGAGCAGGGCCGGATGTTCTTCGACATAGGACAGAATGGGGAGGATGCCAATCTTGTGAATGAGGCCGGCAAGTGTCGCCTGGTCCGGTCTGAGCTTTGTATAGTGCTTGCACAGGAGAGTGCAGATCCCGGCGATTTCCCCCGAGCTGTTCCAGACGTTACGCAGACGCTTGTCGATCATGTCGCTGGTTGCCTGGAACATCTGCTCCATGGCCAGCCCGGTTGCGAGGGTTGAAGTGGTCGTGACGCCCAAGCGCATCAATGCCATGTTCAGGCTTTCGATATTTTTCGAGCCGCGAAAGAACGCACTGTTGGCAACCTTAATGATTCGTGCGGTTAAAGCAGCATCGGTGCTGATAACGTCGCCGAGTTCTTTAATGCCCGCATTGGGGTTGTCAGCGACTTCTCTGACCCGAAGCGCCATCTCTGGCATGGTTGGCAACACGAGCTTGTCTTTCGCGATGGCATTGAAAATGGCATCCGAGATTTTTTCAGTGAGGGTATTCAAGGCGGACATATAGCTCCTTCACATGGGGCCACACAGAGGGCCACGATAGCGGACCACGATTCAGGGAATCTCTGATTAAGTCCGAATAGCGTCTGGCTACAGCGCTTTGCGAGATCAAGGCGGCGCTTCGAAGGCATGCTGATTGCCTGTCG
>CAZXLJ010000127.1:0-9158 GCA_964641175.1 uncultured Cellvibrionaceae bacterium | reverse complement strand
CTAGCGCCTCTGCGAGGCTGGACTATACTCTCCGAGAGCAGAAAAAAAAGAGAGTAGTGGAGATGAACGAGAAGAAAGAAGTTAAACCGATGTTTTTCGCTCAGATCGAAGAAGTTCTCGAAGAACGGCAAACTCCGGACCGGCGCCGGGAAGATTGCGGCGTTCCGGAAGAAGTGCGTCAGGACCGGCGCAAGAACGATCGTCGGAACTACCGCAAGGCCTGATTCGCCAAGGCATTTACTCTTCCGCAGGCTGTTGCTGTACCCAGATCAAATCCTGGGTACGGTATCCCAGCTGTTTTGTGGTACGCAGGAATTTTTCACGCAGCGCTGGAGAAATTGTCGGCGTTCGTGCAAGCAGCCATAAGTAATTTTTGGATTGACCCGTCACGAATGCGTACTGGTAATCCGTGTCCAGTTCAAAAATGACATAACTCCCGTAAAAAGGGCCGAAAAACGACACCTTCAACAGGCCGGTGTCAGCATCCTTCTGAAAATAACCTTTACCAACCGCTTCCTGCCATTTTTGTTCCTCCTCCAGGTAGCCCCGGTTGATGACGTCGATACCGCCATCGTCCCGCGTGCGATACGTGGCGGACACTCTGCTCAGACCCTCTTCGAAGCCGTGGTCCAGCCGGGCGATTTCGTACCAGGTGCCGAGATAGGGTTCAAGCTGGAAATTGCTCACCGGTTCTATCCCTTTGGGAACGCCGGTACAGCCCGTCAGGGCGAAGCTCAGAACTAAAGCACTGGAGTATCTGGATATTGCGCCGCCAAGAGATGCCACGAATCAGCTCCGAAAGAGATTGTTGCGAGAAGTTACGGACGCGGGACGGGAGTGGACCAGGCGGGTGTCGCTGGGGATGGTCAGCAGGTAAAAAAAACGGCCCGATAGGGCCGTTGTCTGATTCTGATAGCGGGCGACGTTAGTGAACAGATGTCTCGGTATGAGTCATAACCAGTTGCTGCTGAGACCCGGCGAGGAATCGCTGGATGGTAGCGGCAGGAACGGAAGTTGAATCCCCGATATTGATGTACTGCTGGTTCTTGACCTGAGCGACGAAGCCGTGGACCACACCGGCCAGTACAAATTGCCCGGCATCGCAGCGTAACAGTCCGCCACCCGAAACGCCGCTGTTAACGTGCGTGCTGGTGTACAGGCGCCCGTTGTAAATACTTTGGTAAAGACCCAGCGACAGGCGCAATTTTTTTGCCAGCGGATATCCCAGTGCCCACACCGGCTCTTCCACCCGCAAGGGTTCGGCACTCAGAGGAATGATCTTGAGTGAACCCGTGGGCACAGCCAGCAAAGCCAGATCAGTGGTTTCATCAATGGCGATCAGCTCGGCTTCAACAAAAGCGCCCTGGATGTTGATGGCCAGCTTGGAGTTCGGATCGACGGCATGGGCAACGGTCAGCACCCTGTCCTGGGCGATGACGACTCCGCTGGCGGTACTGCCGCGGCTAGCCTTGATATGCACTATCGATTCTCGGGTGGCCGGATCGGGAAGTTCGCAGCGGGCCGCGACAGGTTCCTGTGCATGGCTCGGAGATATTTGGCCGAAAGCGACAAGCAGGGTAGAAACTAGTAAAGGCAACAACTTATTCATCAAAAGACCGCAAAAAATTATTAAAACCCGGAGAAAGTTACAGTCGAGACGCCATACTTCGCCTGCCAAAGTAAGTTTAGTAACTAAATCGGGATCGGCTTAGACGCGGAAGTTCTTGATAATGACAAATTGTTCAATTTTTCTTCTGTCGCAGCCCGGGTTATAACTGGTTATTAGCTCTTTGGCGCCATCGGACTTGATTGGAACTAAACAGCTCATTTTTAAACCAATTTTGTGGATACTCTACCGGTTCTATGCCGTTTTCAACTGATAACTGGTTCACTCGGCACGCTGAAAATTTTCCCAGTTAAGACAGGCGCCTCAAAAATGCCGGCCAATAGCGGGGTAAGCCCACAACAGACCGAGGGCTCGGGCCAGGACGTATGCGCAGAATGCCAGCCAGAGTCCGGTTTCGCCCTGAGTCTCCAGAGCCAGACTGCAGGCCACAAAAAAGACCATCGAACCGATCGACGCATTGCGCAGTGCGCGATGTTCCAGCGCGCCGATGAAAATTCCGTCTAGCTGGAAGGCGGCGGCGGAAAAGGCAATGTACAGACACGCCAGCGGGAGCAGCGCTGTCGCACTGGCGTGGACAGGCGCAATGGTCGTGAGCCCGGACAACACGAGGTCGCCGAACAGGAAAATGCTGGCAGCCAGCAGAAGACCACACACCACCGCGCAGACTGTGGTCGTACGGACGCTTTGCCGGAATGCCTGCCTGTCGCCGGTGCCAATCGCTTTGCCCACGTCCGCCTCGGCTACATACGCGAATCCGTCCAGAAAAAAAGCACTGAAGGAGATGATCGCCAGCAGCAAGTGGTTGGCGGCCAGCACCAGGTCGCCGTAGTCAGCGCTGCGCTGCAGAAACCAACCGAAGCCGAGCAACAGACACAAGGTCCGTATAAAGAGATCGCGGTTGGCAAAAAAAACCGTCTGCAGGGCTCCCTTTGAGAAGGCATTGCCCAAAGCTGCTGCCAGTGATGATCGCTGATGGCGACGACTATGGAACAGCAGGAAAATCGCAATCCCGGCAAAAACCCATTCGGTTACCAAGGTGCCTGCGGCGACCCCGGCCAGGCCCAGTTCTGCCACCGTCACCAGAAGCAGATCCAGAGTGATATTGGTCAGGTTGAGACCGACCTGCAACGCCAGCAACAGCCGGCTTTTCCCCAGCCCGATCAGCAGACCCATGACCACATACAGGACCAGGGTGGCAGGCGCTCCCCAGATGCGGATGTGGAAGTAGATTCTGGCTTGGGCTTCGGCGTCTTCCGAGGCTCGCAGGATGGCGAAAACCATGTGGCTGACAGGCAGTTGCGAGGCCACCAGCACTGCGCCGATCACGGCGGCGATGGCCGACATGCGCAGGCATAGCGCCTGTATTTCCGCCATATCGCCCCGCCCGGACGCTTGGGCGACATAGCCTGTCGTGGCCATGCGCAAAAAGCCGCAGCTCCAGTACAGCAGATTGAAAATAAAATTGACGGCCGCCAGACCCGCCAGTTCGGCGGTCGTGCCGAAGCGCCCCATGATGGCAGCATCGGCCAGACCCAGCAGCGGCACCGAGGCGTTGGCCAGGATAATGGGCCAGGCCCTCTGCAGGATGCGGATGGTATTGGATGGCATGGGTTCAGAGGTTCGCCAGTGGGCCGTTAAAAAACTGTCGGCGGTGCCACGGCGGAATAAAAAACACGCTCAAAATGCACATTTACGCCCGGTAAACTCCCCGTTTTTGCGGGTTTTGTCTTGCATTATTCGCCTCGATAGCGCTTTTCAACAACTCGTCAGGATCGCTGCCGCAGTTGCCGATAGGTTGCCAGCAAGCGGACGTGGTTGGCGACTCGCGGAAGCAGTTCGTATTTGGAGATTGGCTTGGTCAGAAACTCGTTACCACCGAGGGCGTAGCCGCGGGCAATATCTCCATCGACATTTTTTGCCGTCAAAAACAGTACGGGCATGCTGTCAATCGGAAAGCGTTTGCGTATTTCGCGGCACACTTCAAAACCGGACATTTTCGGCATCATGATGTCGAGAATAACAATGTCGACGATCCGTGAGTTCAGATATTCCAGCGCCTGGGGCCCATCGGCGGCCTCGATGATCGTGTAATGATGCAGCTGCAGAATGCTGTCCAGCACCATCCGGTTAATGGGATCGTCATCGACAATCATGATGGTGTAACTGGCGGCATTGGGCGGCGGCTCCCCAATCGGTATCTTGCCGACGCCGGCACCCTCCACGGCGGGAGATTGAAGGTTTTTGACTTTGGCTGGTCGCTTCCGATACGAATTGATGGCACTTACATGGGCAGTATGTACCGGCTCGCTCACCTCACTGCAAACCGGAATGGTAAAGCGGAAGCGGGACCCTTTGTGGACCTTCGACTCAACCGAAATCTGCCCACCGTGCAGCTCCACCAGTTCCTTGGTGACTGCCAGTCCCAGTCCGGTACCGCTGTTGCTGCGGGCGTCGGAGCTTTCCAGCTGCTGAAAAGCCTCGAAAATCGAGTCTTGCTGGTCTTCCGGAATGCCGATTCCGGTATCGGCGACTTCGACATCCAGATGTTCGTGCAATCGCTGGGCGGAAACGAAAACCGACCCCTTATGAGTATATTTGATGGCATTGCCGATCAGGTTGAGCAGTATCTGCTGCAACCTGTTTTCATCGGCATACACCAGCGGCAAATCTTCCTGGATGATATTGCACAGCTGGATTCCCTTGGCATCGGCCAGCGGATTCAGTAATTCAAATACATCATTGGTCAGGCATTTCAAATTAACCGGTTTCGGAAATATCTGTAATTTATTCTTGCCGAGTTTGGTGTAATCGAGAATGTCGTTAATCAGGTTGGCGAGTCGTTTGCCACTGTTTGCAATCAATTGAAGTTTGTACCTGAGGCTGCTGCTTAAAACTGCGGAGGCTTCTTCCACAACGGATTCCGCAATGCCGATAATACCGTTCAGCGGGGTCCTTAACTCATGGGAAGTGTTGGCGAGAAAGGCGTCCTTGATATTGTTCAGGCGGATCAGCTCCGCATTCAGCGCTTTTTCACTTTCCAGTTCCAGCTTGCGATACTGGATGCGCACCAGAAATGCTACCAGAGTGAACAGTGCCAGCCCGTACAGGCAGTACGCCCACCACGTCAGCCACGGTGGTGGATTGATTTTGAGTTTTATCGCGGGTGAATTCTTCAGCCAGTTTTTTCCGTCGACCCGCGCCTTGACTTTGAATATGTAATCGCCCTGGGGAAGATTTGTGTAGGTCGCAAAACGGTTAGAACCCACGTAGCGCCAGTCGCTGTCAAACCCTTCCATCTGATAAGCGTATTCGGTCCCGGCGGTCGCCTGATAATTCAAAGCAACAAATTCAAAACTGATCATCGAATGATGGTGATTGAGCGTCAGTTCAGTCGTGTCGAGAATGGTTTTCTTCAACGGGCTGCCCGGTTTCTCCGGCAACATCGATTCGTTGAGCACCAGAAAATCCTTGATCAGCAGCGGAATTGACTGGGGCTTGAAATTCAGGTCCTGCGGATAAAAAATTGTGACACCTTTGGTGCTGCCGAGATAGACGCGCCCCTGCTTGTCCACCATGGTCGCATCGCGGTTGTGGTTGTTGCCTGCCAGACCGTGTTTGCGCGTGATGACCTGAAGGTTATCGAGGTCCGAGGGGTCCATGTAGGCGACGCCGTCAGTGGTTGCGATCCAGACCTTGTGAAAGGTGTCGACCGCCATGCTGTAAACCGAATTTCCGGGGAGCCCCTGATCCATGCCGATCTGCCGGATCTGGCCCGTCGACTTGTTGTAAACAAATAGGCCGTCATTCTGGCTACCGACCCAGATCTGTCCGAGCGGGTCTTCGATAATTTCCCGGAAGCGCACGGTTTTTATTTTGCGATTGCCACTTTTGCTCGCAGTGATGCGGCTTTGAAGTCGCGTCACTTTACCGGTTTTCCGGTTGATCCGGTCCAGACCGTCTTCGGTGCCGACCCAGAGATCGCTCTCGCTGTCTTCCAGAAGATTGAAAATGGTGTCGGAAGATAGGGAAGAAGGCGAACCGTCTGCCGTCATGTAGCTAATGAAACGATCATTCTGGCGGTCATAGAGGGCAAGCCCGCCGCCTTCGCCCCCCATCCAGATTTGCCCGCTGCGGTCCCGCAACACCTTCCAGACAAAATTGGTTTCCACACCGCTGTTTTCGGAATCCGCCGCGTAGCGGCGGAATGTACCGGTTTTCTTATCGAGCCGGTACAGACCGCCCGACCAGGTGCCTGCCCAGATGTCCCCGGTGGGATCTTCTTCCAGGCACAGGATCGGCCGCGTCTGCAGGGATGTCTCATCCAGAAGGTTGGGTACGTAACGCTGAAACTTCTGCGTGCGCGGATCGTAGCTGTTGAGTCCGTTTTCGGTGCCGATCCAGATGACTCCCTCGCTATCTTCGAGCAGGCTCAGAATGGCGGATTCGCTCAGACTGTTGGGATTATCTGGCTGGTAGGACCAGGTCGTAAAAACCTGCGCGGCGCGATCCAGAAAGGTAATGCCCGAGGGAAAATTGCCGATCCAGAGATTTTTATGCTGGTCCTCGTACACCATGCGGACCTGGTCCGACGACAGGCTGTTGAGGTTATAGGGATTGTGGCGAAAATTGGTGAAATTATTGTCGCGTTCGTTATAGCGGGCCAGGCCGCCCCCATCGGTGGCGACCCAGATATCATTGGAGGAATCCTGATACACCTGCCAGACCACGTCGCTGACCAGACTCGTGTCCGACTGGGGGTTTTGGCGGTAATGCGTGAAGGCATCTTCTGCCGGGTCAAAACGGGTGACGCCGCCGCCGTAGGTGGCGATCCAGAGGCGCTGCTGGTGGTCGAGCATAAAATGACGCACATGGGGAAACTGCACGCTGCGCCACTTGCCTTCCAGATACGGAAATGACCGCATCGTCTGCATCTGCAGATCGTACATGCTGAAACCGGCATCGCGCGTACCAATCCACAGGGTATCGCCATCGATGAGCAGGGCGGAGACCTGGCTCAGTGGATGCGGTTCGCCGCTCGGCAGTACATCAAAAAGGCTGGTAAAACGGGAGCGGTCGGCATTGAGAATATTTACGCCGTTGTTGGTGCCGACAAAAAGCCGGTTGTCATCATGCAGAGCCAGCGCGCTGATAGTGTTGCCGGTGAGGCTGGCGGGGTCGGCCGGGTCGTGAACAAAACAACGGAAATTATCTATTTTATGATCGAGCCGGCACAGGCCGAGATCCGTGCCGGCCCAGAGCACGCCATCGTGATCGAGCACCAGATGACGGACATAATTGCTGTTGAGGCTGATGGCATTGGGGGCATGGGCGTAGCGCTTGGTGGTGACGCCGTCATAACGCAGGATACCGTTTTCACCGGCGATCCAGATGAACCCCCACTGATCCTGGATTATACCGGTGGTGGCGCCGATGCTGCTGGCCATACCGGAGGATTCATCCATCAGTCTTTTAAAACGTAATTCTTCGGCGCCAACCACAAGACCTTGAAAACCAAGCCAGCCACTGACCAGAACGCCGAACCAGAAAGGCGGCGCGCAGCGAAAAGGTAAATGGTTGGCCAGGTATCGCAACATAGCAAATATATTCAGGTGTCTGAGCCGGTTCCGTGCCGAAGCCGGTTAATTACACTCTTGTCCGGTAAACCGCTACCGGATTTTCACCGGGACCGTCGCTGGAAATGCTCCGTCAGGCCAGTGGTCCCAGGTAAAAACCAGATAAACATTCCGGAGATACCCGATCGGGTCCAGTCAGCCAGGTTTTGCGGACGCCCGCCCGGGCTGGATTAAACATCGCGATCAGGGCTCATCCTTATACATGACAACCGTGCTGCCGCCTATATAAAAACGCAGCAATGGCGCCTGCGCTTCGAAGTCGAATTCATAGTTGGCTTCGTTGCCGCACAGGCCGTTTTTGTCTTTGAGGAAAACCAGAAAGCGCGGGGTTCCTTCCAGTCGTTCAAACCGGCACGCACGCTCGGTTCTGGGCTGCAAAAACCGCTCGACGAACAGCTCACAATTTTGATCTGCATCGAGGCGGATACCGATAAGATGCCCGTCGGTGCTGTTGACCCACCGGCCGAGCATCGGATCGCCCGGTGGCGGTTGCGCGATGGCAGCACAAGCCGCGATGGCGAGCGCGAGGCCAGACAAACGGGCCGCGGTAGAGGACAGGGATTTCATGGAAACAGGATCACCCGATGATGACTGCTGGAGCGTCAGCAGACCCTAGCACAGCCACGCCGGCGTTGATGCAATCCACGTCGCACTATTCGGGAAACGACGGCTTCCCTGATGCAGAACATCAGGATGTGATGCTTATCTCATCTGTCACCAACTCAGCACATTGTCATTCAAGATGTGTGATCCATTTACCTATGCAAATAATCCCCTTAATTACACTCGCCGGTGTAATCAGAAGTGTCATTTGAGGTTGGGCAGGGCGACTCTGTCCGCTTCGTTAAAGGCATGAAACACAGATCGGGAATCACTGTGAATTGCGCATGGGTGAGGGCGCAGCAGGAAGTTCCAGGGGCATTGAATTGAGATCGGGGTAATGATGATGTGGCGGCGGTTTACCGCTGACGCCTCACCTGACTGATCTCTTAAATAACAACGAGGAGTGCATACCTATGTACATCAGTGGATTTCGCAAGGCCAGGAAGCTTGCTTTGCGAGCATTGTTGATATCGACCACCAGCTATATGCTTTCGGCATGTGGCGGCGGTATCCCGGGCGATGGAAGCAGTTCCAGCTCAAGCAGTTCTTCCGGAATGGCGAGTTCTTCCAGTTCCAGCAGTTCTTCCAGTTCGTCCAGCTCTGCCAGTTCTTCAGGCACGTCCGGTCAGAAAGACGGTGTAGCGATTGCAGTGCGGGTCGGCACAGCCGCCTTCACGGATGGCGAAGGCGTCATCTACACGCCCGACACCGAATTCGCCACCTACGGAACGGTCGCCCGCACCAGCGATGCGATTGCCGACACTGAAGATGACAAGCTCTATCAGGTCGAGCGCTATGGCGATGTATTCAGCTACGAACTGCCGGTAGAAAACGGCAGCTACGACGTCACGCTGAAAATGGTGGAGATGTACTGGAACAATGAGGGTGCACGCGTATTTGATGTGTCCATGGAAGGTGAACTGGTCGTTACGGATCTGGATATCTACTCTCAGGTTGGTCATGACACCGCGTTTGACCTGAGCGCCGATGGTGTTGAAGTAGCCGACGGCAGCCTGAGCATTGATTTTGTAGCCAGCGTAAACAACGCGACGATCTCGGCTGTAGTGGTGGAAAAGGCGGAAGCCGGTAGCGGTTCATCGTCCAGTTCTTCTTCCAGCAGCTCCAGCTCCAGCTCCAGCTCGTCGTCTTCGAGTTCGTCCAGCAGCTCTTCCAGCAGCAGCTCCTCTTCAAGCAGCAGCTCCAGTTCTTCGAGCTCAAGTTCCAGTTCCAGCAGCAGCTCAAGTTCTTCGTCGAGCAGCTCTTCGAGCTCTTCCAGTTCTTCTTCAAGCTCGTCC
>CAZXLJ010000126.1:0-9192 GCA_964641175.1 uncultured Cellvibrionaceae bacterium | reverse complement strand
ATTGATGCCGTTATGGCAAGCGGTGCAGCCGGTATCCATAAACAGTGCGAGCCCCTCCTTTTGCAGATTTGATAGAGCCTTGTCATCACCTTTCAAGAAGCGGTCAAAGGGTGCATTGGGTGAAATCAGTGTGGTTTCAAATGCAGCCAGCGCACGGGCCGCGTTATCGAGAGTGACGGGATTTTTGCTGCCAAAGACTTCTTTAAATTCCTTCACATATTCTGGAATGCTATTGAGCGTGGCTTCAATTCTTTCCGGTGTGTTGTTCATTTCCACCGGTGCCTGCAGCGGGCCCAACGCCTGCTCTTTCAGATCCGCCGCCCGACCATCCCAAAACTGTGCCGCATTGAATACCGCATTAAGCACTGTGGGGTTATTCCGCGGGCCTTTCTGCCAGCCATGACCAATCGACACCCGCACGTTATCCCCGCCACCAATGCTCAGATTGTGGCAGGTGTTGCAGCTGATGAGATGGCTGCGCGACAAGCGCGGGTCGAACCAGAGCTTGTGGCCGAGGTTCACCTGAGATTGAACGACCGTCTTTCCAGCGACTTCCGTTACCTGCTGCGGAATAGGCTTGAAAATGTCATTCGCCCGCTGACGTAGTGCCGGATCTGCATGCGCCGCTGTCGCCAGCAGCAACCCACTAAGGAAACCTGAGGCTGATGTTAACTTGTGCTTCATTTTAATTGTCATTTCGCAATGCTCCGTCGAAATTTCCAGAACCTCTTTTGAGTTCATTCATTCTACGGGTGGAGGACGGTTTAGGTGCAATTGATATGCTGTTCTGAACGTCGAGACAAAGGCGTTCTGCGAGGACTCTTCGGCCAGGTCTGATAGTTAAGGCACTGCCCGCATGTTTCTCCAGGCGACTGATCTCCGACGGAACACTGCGGCTTCTCGGGCTTTTGTGGACTTTGTTGGACGGGAGCTCGTTATTGCTCTTGGAAGAACCAGAGATATCGCTTAACGATGCAGTGGTCAAAGAGATTCCTCTCATAATACAAAGGCTGCAAAAGGCCAAGAAGCCGCGAAGACAAGTGATAATAAGCACTCACAGTGATGCCTTGCTCAGCAATCCCGGCATCGATGGCCGGGGCGTGATTCTCCTTGAGCCTACAGCCGATGGTTCAACCGGACGGACCTTGCAAACGGACGAAATTTTTGCCCTTGAAGCTGGCTTATCTGTAGCTGAAGTGGTGCTACCAAAGACACGGCCACATTCTGTTAACCAATTGACCGCGGAAGTTATAGGTCTCACCAGGCTCTGCTCAGGTTTGCGGTTTGTCAGACCCAACGGCACCCCTCCCCACAACAACCTTCTCTAGGCGACTGATCAACCAGTTAAAGCCAATATGTTCCTGCTCCAGTCTCAACCCCGGTTGAATGCGGTTATCGCGCAGGTCGTCATAGAGCGCTTTCTCATCGGCCGTCAACCGTTGCAGGTCTGCCTCGAGGGGGCTGGTCTCATGTCCCCATGCCGACACGTGCGCATCAAGGGTCGCCCTGTCCATCAGGAATGAGCCAACTTGCTCGAAATGACCTCGCAGCTGATCCAGAATACCGAAACCATGGGTGTCGATGTCGCCCCAGTAATGAATCAACCGATTCTTCAGCCAGAGACTGCGGGACAGCGCGTCCCATCCGTAACCCGCTCCGAAAATTACGATGGCGTTGCGAAGCGGCGGGAAGGCCAGAAAATTTGTTTCGTTTTCGGTGATGAAGACATGTTGTGCGGCAATTTCGAGATGGCTGAAACTGTCGGCGTCCAAAGTTATGTCGGGACACAGAAGTCCGCGCAGCGTTTCAAGGTTTGGGTCGAGCACGCGAAACCGGATGCGCGTCGGCTTTTGCAGGAAGCCATAACGAAGGGCAAACTGACTGATACCGGTTTTGCTGCTGTCCACAGCATTCTCCGGTAATGCCAGATCGAGTAATTCGGCGAGCACTCCGCGATGGCCTTCAATAAATTTACTGTGCACACCCGGCAGATCGATCTGCCGCAAATAGAGACCTGGCCGCGGATGCTCCATTAGCCAGGCCACAACGGCCAGCAAAAGAGGCCATTCAGCAGCTAGCTCCAGCGCCTGCAGGGGGCGTTTTTCCAGCCACGGCAGCAATGGCGGCAGCATCTGGCGGGTGTTGTCCACAAGTGTCTGAAACTGCTCCCAATCCTTGCGCTTTCCTAGAATGGTCAGAGCGTCATTGAACGAGTCGACCCACACACAAACGGGTATCCTCTGCGTACCCTGGATGCGATGGCGCACTTCTTGCCATTCGACGCGAAATTTATCCGCCGCGGCCAGTTCCCCGGCCCAGGCGCGAACCTCGGCAAATCGCGCCGTGATGTCTGCCGGCGTGGGCGTCTTTAATGGCAATCGCAAAGGGAAGCGCGCACTGTTCGTCACTGCGTCCCGCAGTAATTCGCCACGAGCCCATTGCCGCGCCAGCTGTACTTTCAACTCTTTGGGACCCGTCCACGTCACTACTGCGCTTCCAGTCCCGAACGGGTTGGCATCAGCGCTTTCTGGGTCCGGTATTCCTCAATGGAAAGATTTCGCAACCGGGATGCTTGTCCACCTTCGTTGTGCACAAAGCCAACATTGGCAACATAGGGTTCGATGATATGGATTTTCTGCAATGGCGTGACGATCAGCAGTTGCAGATTGAGTTGCCGGAACAGTTTGAGACCGTATTGGGCGGACTCGTCCGAACCGCGCCCAAAAGCTTCGTCGATGACCACAAACCTGAACGACCGCGAACGAACGGCCCCCCATTCCAGGCCGAACTGATACGCCAGGCTCGCGGCGAGAATGGTGTAGGCCAGTTTCTCTTTCTGCCCGCCCGACTTGCCGCCGGAGTCCGAATAATGGTCGTGCTCAGTGTTGTCCTCTCGCCAGCGCTCACTGGCGGCAAAAAGAAACCAGTTGCGCACGTCTGTGACTTTCGCCGTCCAGCGACGATCCTGCTCTGACAAACCCTCCCGTCCCCGAAAGCGGTCTATGATGCCCTTGACCTGCAGGAACTTTGCCTCGGAATATTGCGCGTCATCTGAACCCGTGACCGCCCCTTCTGTGCAGGCACGCAGTTCCTGCTGGAAGTCGCGGATTTCGGCATCGGGGCTGACCTGGGATTCCAAGACAATGTAGCGCCCAGGGTTGTAGTCGATTTCGCCCAGAGACTTGTTAATGAAAGCGATCCGCTCCTTGATGGTTTCGCGCTCCCGAGCAAGCTGGGCATTGAAGTTGGCGATTTCGTTGATCGTGTTAACGTTCAGCAATTCTTTGAATCGCTCCACGAAACGGGGCAGGTCATCAAGATTCAGTTGCGTCAGCAGTTTTTCATACTCAAACGCCGCCTCAATGCTGGCATCAATTTCGGCGGTTTCGAGCTTGAACGCATCTTTGAAATTCACCATGGCCTTGATGATTTTCTCTGCCAGCCGTTTGAGCTTCTGGTCTTCGGCGTCGATCCTGGTTTGTAGCCATGCGCGTACGTCCTGCTCGCGGTTGTCACTGGATTCCACAGTCAACTGTTGCTCACCCAGCGCCTCGGCGCGTATGGATTCGAGCCGGGTCGCCAATGCACTGTCGATGACGACGTCACCAAGCAGCAGTTCGGTCTGGCGGTGAAGTTCCAGCGCTACTGCGCGCTTCTCTCCCACTACGGCCTTCTTTGCCCGCGCAGCTTGCAACACCTCGCCGGTTTCTTTGTGCGCCGCCTGCAATTCCCGCAGCTTGTCGTTCAGCTGTATGAGTACGTCCGAGGCTGATTCCAGCTGTCTGCGCTCATCCTCGAGTTGTGCAATCTCAGTGGCTACGCTTGCCCAATCCAGTTCATCAAACGCGGTAAATTCGCCCAGACGGCTGAGCGCATCCAGACGGATCGCCAGGCTTTTGCGCTCCTTCTCGATTTCACTTATCTGATTGCCTACCTCGCCCAGTTGCGCTTCAAGTTGACCCCGCCGGGCCTCCAGTGCTGCGATCTTGGCGCTGTTGCTCCAGCCCAGTACATACCGGCTGCGGTCACCGATACGGTGGCGATCGTCTTTTTCATGCCGACCGCTGGGGTCTTTGATCTGGCCTGCGCGGGTGACAGCTCGCGTTTCGCGACGGAACTGTTCCTGTGTTGCACAACAGGCCACGTCAAACCGGTGGGCCAGTTCGCGTTCCAGCCAATCGTAAAGGGCGGAGTCGGGCTTGACGGCCAGCTTGCGGACCAGAGAATCCCGGTGCAACTCGGGGAGCTCGGCGGGCTTGCGCGGCCGCACGTGGAAGTACACCAGGCGGCCCTGCAGGTGGGCGCTATCGACCCATTCGGCCACTGCCTTGTAGTGGACATCTGGAACCAGCAAGGCCAAGCCGAAACTGCGTAACAGGCGTTCAGCCGCGCCCTCCCAGTCCCGTTCCTCTTCGCGTACCTGAATCAGTTCGCCCGCAAAGGGCATATCTTCGACGCTCAGTCCCAGTGCCGCACATATTGCGGCGCGGATCTGAATCTGCCGATCGTCGATGTTGCTGCGCCGGCGCTTGAGACTGTCAATTTCGCCGCTCAACCGGTCGTGTTCCTGCTTGCCCTGACGCAGAGTGACGCCGTGTTCTGTGAGCGCATTCTGCAGATCGGCGTCCCTGTTGCGAGCTTCCTCACTCAAGCTTTGGTAACGGCCACTCTGCGCTGCGAAAGTTGCAGCATCTGCTGCCGCCGGCTGGCCCACCACGGCTGCCAGCTCACCGAAGCGCTGAGCCTTGGCCTTGCGCACATCCCGTAACCGTTCCCGGGCGCGGATCTCGGTTCCCAGGCGCTCCAACCGGTCGCCGCCGTTGTCATTGATTGCCTGTTTCAGCTCCATTACTCGCTGAATCTGGTCCTCATGAACCAGTTCGAGTTTTTGCACCTGAGCGTGTACGCGTTCCCCCTCTTCGGCAAGCAAGCCGAGGCGCTTGTCGATCAAGCCAAGCTTGAGGCCGGCGAAATGGGCTCGCAGACCATCCCGGCACCGCCGCAAGCTGGCGACGTCAGTCACGAGTTCGCGGTGACGGTCGCAGTCTGCAATCAGCGGCTTGAGCAGCTCGACCTGCCGCTGAGCTTTCAAGACCGCCTGATGAGCGCGATCAAGGTCATCGAAATGCCCGATCAGGGCCTGCAGCCGCGGGCCAGCCTCGAATGGCTCGAGCATATGGCTGCGCACGAAGTCTGTCAGGCTGCCCACGGACTTCATCGACACCGTTTGATGAAACAGCTCCAGCGCCTGATCGTTCTCAATACCGAAGCGCCGCCGAAACCACGCTGCATAGGGAGGGAAGCTGTCGTGCAACTCCGCACCCGACGCTCGCAGCTTCTTGCGCAGCTGTGCGATATCTGATCCGAAACCGGCAAAGTCAGTTGCAATCGTTAATGCTCGCTCTGCCCCGACAAAAAACCGCGCCGGTTGCCCCTGCGCATCCTTCATCCAGAACACCTGAGCCAGCGTTACTGTCTGATCGTAGCCAGCATTATGGAAAGAACCGAGTATTACTGAGTAGCTGTTCTGATCGCGCAGACTTACCGGCCTGGCTACGCCCGTCACCTCGTTGCGTTCAGACTTGTAATGTCCGAGCACGTAGGAGCGCAAGGTTCTTTCCTTGTTGTCCGCACCGGCGGCCTTGTTGTAGGCGATCCGGTTCGCAGGCACAAGCAAGGTGGTAATGGCATCAACCAATGTAGATTTACCCGAGCCAATATCGCCAGTCAGCAGGCCGTTCTTGCCCTCGAGCTGCAGCGTCCAGACCCGGCTGTCAAAGGTGCCCCAGTTAAATACTTCCAGGCGCGTCAAGCGAAAGCCGGACAAGGTGTCGTCGTCACAGAAATCCAGGCTTAATGACTGTGGCTCATTCACGGCCCGCTTCCTCTTTCGGCGCTGGCACCTCAGCCAGGTGGGACCGGTAAGTGGCGAGGCGTGCATCGAACTGGGCCAGCCATTGAGCATCGACGAACGCTTTCAGGATGCGGCGCACTTCATAGGTAGCAGGACCACCTGCCGCAGCGCCCGCCGTTTTGAGCTTTTGCAGGAAGCCCAGCTCCACTATTTTGTTGATCGTGGCTTCAGTCTGGTCAACCAGCTTCGCTTCGTTCGGGCCATCGGGCAGGAAAACCCGCACCAAATCTACAATGTCGTCGCGAGACAGCACCAATCGGGTATCACCGCCGCTCGCATCGAACTCCGCCAGCTTCTTGCGCAACAAGGCGATTAACAGACTCACGGGAAATGACAGCCGCCGGCGAGCCACCAAACGCGGCAGACGCGGCGCCGGATCATCTTCCGCCGGTTCCGGGCGGCTTTTCAGGAATGCATAACCTTCTGCCTCGTCCAACACCAGATCAAGATTCAGCACTGCCACGTAATCGCGTACCCGCGCCTGCAAATTGAGCAAAGCTGCCCACTGACGCTCGTCGCCGTCACGATAGAGCACACTTTTCAGCAAGCGGATCAGCAACACCGACAAATCCGCGGCCGGCGCCACGTCCGGATGCGCAGATCCGCTCGCGTTGATCGTTTCTATGTTCACAACATCTCTCGCTAAATGTCCTGTGCTTGCTTCAGCGCGTGAAAATCACGCGTGGCAGTTGGGCGCTGCGTGTGGTTGCCTGGCCATCCGCTGTCACTGTTTCCCAGCGGATACGCTCGGGTGTGTCCTCATCCACAACTGTAGTGAATGTTTCACTTCCCAATTGCAGGTAAGTCACCAGTTCCGCCAGCCCTTGCTGCAAGGGCTGGCTGATCACCAACTCGCTCAAAGTGATCTGCGTCCGATCCTGCAGGGCGTGACGGATATGGCGGGAAAGTCTGGCTTTGTCGACGACCACCTGTTCGAACAGCGCTGACGGGTCGATATCCTCTTCGCCTGCCTGGACGGCGCGATCGGCAAACACTGGCTTGGCTGAGGGAGTGAACAACGGCCGTTCCATCGCCAGCTCGATGTCCGCGCTTGCTTCGGCAATTTCCATCACCTCACCTGTGGGAGGCGTTGCCCGCAAGGCCAGAGCCTTGCTTTCGATGCCGCGCAGAATATCCATGATGCGCCGGTTTTCCAGCCATGCCTGATCATCCAGAAAGCGACGCAACTGCTGTGACAAAGAAGAAACCGTCCGCTGCGTATGTTCTCCAGCCTCCATCCAGTCGTAGTGCACGCGACGCAGACGCCCCTCCGGCTTTAGCTCAGCCACAGCGGGCAGCACCAGCACCCGGTCCAGCAACTCAGTTAACTCCTCCTGCCGGCGACTGGACAGCAAAAACTCCCAGAAGGCGCGAAAGCTTTTGCCTTGGTCCGTATCGGCAATGGCGTCGCGCTCGCCCATGATTTCCTCGAGCAACGCGCCCTTGCTGCCGTCCCATAACGCAATGCGTTCCCGCACGCTTCTATCCAATTGACGAAAATTGCGCTCCACTTCGCGGAAGTCCGTCAGCAGTTCGCGGGCGCCCTGCGTGAATTGCTGAAAACGATCCTTCAGCGCCGTGTCATCCAGCATTGGCACGTCGCCCGACAGAATCCGGGCGATCTCGGCATCGATGTCATCGCGTTTCCTGTGCAGCTCCGCGATGCGCTTGGCAGGGTCAGTCTCGCTGCCCTCATTCATCTGCTTGAGCAGGTCAAAGAGCGTGAGCAATCGCGATTCGGTACCGACGAACTGGCGCTCAGTGAGCTGCTCCAGCCAGGCTATGGCTCTTTCGGTGGCAGGCGTTATATCAAACTGTGCTTCATCCGTTCCGGACCGATAGAACTTGCGCAGCCAGCCCTTGTCGGGCGCCGCCCAGTCGTGCAAATACGCCTGCGCCGGTTTTGGAAATGCCGACTCACCCAGTTGCAGACGCAATGCGTAAAGCTCGTCCTCCAACAATTCAGCCAGATCCGCCGCCGGCATCACCCTCACATTAGGCGCCACGAATACCCGCTGCAGGAAACTTGCGATCAAGGGCGCATGGTCCGAGCGCAACAATCGCCATGCCGGATGATGGGTGCGAAGGTTTTCCAGGCTTGCAAAGTCGAAAGTCACCGGGCGCCACCCCGGCGGCCGGATACCATGAACCACACGGTGCAGCAGATTTTCGTACCAGTTGCGATGGGAATCTTATGCGGCTGCGGTCCTAAACCGGCCTTCCGCTCATTGTTCATGACATGTTCTTTCTGGACGTGGTGACAAAAGACGTTACCGGGCGGCGAATTCTAGCCGTCTGAAGCCGGAAATGCGACACCATCCCAATTCTGGGACCCACGCAAGCTACCAAGTACGCTTGCACCGAAAAGAAACTATCACCAATTCTTGGTTCTTGACGCGGTAAACAAAAAAACAAAAAAAAGCCCCAACTGCTAACAGTTGGGGCTTGGTGTTGGTGGTGGGATGGTACCCCGCATCAAACGACTATTGAAAGTACGGAATCGAATCGTTGCGGGCTGCTGCGAACCGCTGTGAACTCGATCGAAAAGCCTGTCAGTACGCCCTTCGGCCATGGACCATCAATCAGGTTTTTCGCTCTGATTGGTGCCCGAAAAGGTCGCTCAACCTCGTCTGTTTTCCCGCGCCAGTTCAATTCCCGGTTTGGGAATCGAACCCGCGTCCGTCAGATCGCCACCTTCCACTCCCGCAACTGGCCAACGGTCTGCGTCAGACCCTGCTTGAGCAGGGTGTCGAGGTACTCGTCCGTCGTCTTGGGCGGGTTCTTCAGCGATCGGCGATGGTTGGCAGCCGCCTCGCACACTCGGGCGGCGTGCAGATCCAGTAGATCAAAGATGAAGTCGTCCGGATGCTGGGCGGTCAGGTTGTAGGGCTTGAGCCGGTCCGGCGGGAAGTCCTTCAGGTTGAATGTCACGATCAGGCTGGCGTCGCCGTGAATGGCGGCGGCCACCACATGCCGGTCATCGGCATCCGGGAGCTCGACGGACGGGATCAGATGTTCGAACCCGGTAACCAGGCTGTCGCGGACGTGGGCGTTCATCAGCGACCGCGTCCGCTCCAGGTCTTCGGCCTTCAGATCTGGCCGCTGCTTCAGAACGTTGCGCGTCCACTCGTCGTGGATCATGTCCGTCCAACGCGCCCGGTACAGATCGGTCAGCGCCAGGCGCATCAGCAGGTCGCGCAACGGTGCCGGGTAGAGCACGCACGCGTCGTAGATGACGGTGAAGTTCGAACTCATTCATTCGTACCCCATCTTGAGCG
>CAZXLJ010000125.1:0-9400 GCA_964641175.1 uncultured Cellvibrionaceae bacterium | reverse complement strand
AAGATCCACGAAAATATGCCGACGAAGAATGGCAGAATTCCGAACAGCACCGACATCAGACCTGACGGAATGTATTGTGCCGCGCAGTAGATCAGCAGCATGTTGGGAAAGAGACCAAGGCCGCTGGCGAGAAACACCAGCCAGTCGCGCCGGTGTTTGATCAGCGGTTGGCGGGTCAGCTTCAGAAGCACGTAGCAGATAATGAATGCCAGTGTCATGCGGGAGGTGACCGCCGTGACGAAAGACAGACTGCTGTTGCTCCAGTGGATGGTCAAGGGTGTCGTCGACCAGATCAAAACCACCAGACAATAAGCGGCAGGCAATTGCATAAAGAGCTCCTTGTATGCCGGGGCATTTTGCGGCCTCTTTATGCAGGAAGGCCGCAGTGGAATGCTGCGGCCTTCGTGAATTTCTGTGGGATCAGTGCCCTGCAGATCAGCTCAGCCGCCAGCGCGCCATATGGCGCACGACCCACGCCCATACCGCCACATAAGCGTATGCCGCAGGCGCGCGCTTGATAATGGGTAGCATGTGGATGTGGAGCAGATGCATGAGTAAACCTGAGATGCCTTGAAGGATCAGTTGCCAACAATACTTCGGGATCGGCTGCACACCGGGAAGATGGTCTTGCAGTCCGAATTCGCCTACAGTGTGCTGCAAATGTCCGTCGCCTGTCCAGCACCAATCGGCGGGATTTTTTCCCCGGAAATGCGAAGATCAGCTCAGGCGGCACAACAGGAGAATCCATGCAAATCTATCTTGTGGGCGGCGCGGTGCGCGACCGGTTGCTGGGGCTTCCCGTGGTCGAACGCGACTGGGTTGTGGTCGGAGCCACACCGGACACCATGGTCGCCCGGGGCTACCGGCCGGTGGGTCGGGATTTTCCCGTATTCCTGCATCCGCAGACCAATGAAGAGTACGCTCTGGCGCGCACCGAACGTAAATGCGGCCACGGATATACTGGCTTCGAGTTTCACGCGGAGCCATCAGTCAGTCTTGAAGAAGATCTGGCCCGGCGGGACCTGACCATCAATGCCATGGCACAGGATGAAAATGGCGAGATCGTCGACCCGTTTCAGGGTCAGCAAGATCTCCACAATCGCCTGCTTCGTCATGTATCCGACGCATTTGTTGAAGATCCTGTGCGCATTCTGCGGATCGCCCGCTTTGCCGCCCGCTACCATCATCTGGGTTTCCGGGTCGCTCCCGAGACTCTGGAGTTGATGCGTGCCATGGTCGCCGACGGTGAAGTAGATCACCTGGTGGCGGAGCGGGTCTGGAAGGAAACCAGTCGCGCGCTGGCTGAACAGAATCCGGAGGTTTTTATACAGTTGCTGCGCGAATGCGGCGCGCTGGCCCGCATCATGCCGGAGCTGGACCGGCTTTTCGGGGTCCCGCAGCGCCGAGATGTCCATCCGGAGGTGGACACCGGCCTGCACGCACTGTTGGTGTTGCAACAGGCAGCCAGGCTAAGCGAAAACGTGGATGTCCGCTTTGCAGCACTGGTTCACGATCTCGGCAAGGCGGAAACGCCAGCGGATCTTTTGCCCAGCCACCCAGGCCACGAACAGCACAGCGTGCCTCTGATTACATCCCTGTGCCGGCGCCTCGCCGTGCCGAAGCAGACGCGGGAACTGTCACTGGCGGTCGCGCAATATCACACTCATTGTCACCGGGTCCGCGAACTGGAGCCTGCCGCGTTGGTCAACACCCTCGAAGCGCTGGACGCATTTCGCCGTCCTCAGCGTTTTCAGGATTTTCTCACCTGTTGCGAAGCCGATTCCCGGGGTCGTCCGGGTTTTGAAGACGCGCCTTATCCCCAGGCCGGCTTTTTTGCGGACGCGTTGCGGGCCGCGCTAACTGTAGAGATCAGTGACCTGATGGCGGCAGGATTTGAGGGCGCGGAGCTGGGCAGCGCCATTCGCAGGCAGCGGATCAGTGCCGTCACGCGTTACTGCGAGACTGCGCTGGAGGCGGGCTGAATGGTTACGGAAACCACACAGGAATTTCCCGTTGATCGACCGGTAGCGCTGGTCACCGGAGGCGCGAGACGGATCGGCCGCGCGCTCTGCGAGGCCTTCCACCGGGACGGCTTTGACGTGATTATTCATTGCAACCGATCCTATATCGAGGCCGGCAATCTGGCGCAGACTCTCAACGATCAGCGTGAAGCCAGCACTATCGTGGTGCGGGCAGATCTCAATAATCCCGCCGATCTGCAATCGCTGTGTGATGCGACCGTCCGCTTTCGGGGTCGGCTCGATGCGCTCATCAACAACGCGTCCTCTTTTTATCCGACGCCGCTGGGCACAATCACTGAACAGAGCTGGCTCGATCTGATTGGCAGCAACCTTAAGGCGCCACTTTTCCTGTCTCAAGCATTGGCTCCCCTTCTGCGACTGAGTTCGGGCTGCATACTGAACATTTCCGACATCAATGCCCGACGTCCCATGCCTGAACACACCGTTTATTGCGTTGCGAAAGCGGGCAATGAAATGCTTACAAAGTCGCTCGCGCTGGAACTGGCGCCCAGGGTGAGAGTGAATGGCATCGCTCCTGGCGCAATTCTCTGGCCCGAGGATGGTGATCAAACAGAACAGCCCAATCCCGCGAGGCTGGCAAAAATCCCTTTGGCTACGCTCGGGGGCGCTGATGCAGTCGCCAGAATGGCGTTATTTATTGTCAGGCAAGGCGATTACCTGACTGGCGAGATTATCAAGGTGGATGGCGGCGCGTCTCTTTCCTGATTACCGTAACCGGAAGACATCATCGGGTGACGCCCAGGAACGCGGTGTTCTCAGGCATCCTCCATTCTCATCATGTCCAGGGATAAGCCGGTACGCGTCGCATTTTGTTCCCGCATATGCTCCAGGCCGGATTCCGGACGGGAAATCAGATCGCCACTCCAATAAAAATAGGTTCGCCACAGCGGCTGATCACGTGCGGGGAAATCCTGCCAGTGTTCACTCAGGCTGCGCCCGGAGAGCGGGTGAATATAATCAGGAGCCAGATCGGCAAATGGCTTTAATACGAACGCATGCTTGAGAATCTCAGCCCGCGGAAGACTCAAACCCTCGGCCTCACCGACCCACTGATCATAAACCAGTATGTCGATGTCGAGAGTCCGGTCGCTGAATTTTGGTGAATTGCTGTCGCGACCGTTATTCCTCTCGATGTCCTTGAGAAAGGGCACTAACGCCTGGGGCTCCAGATCTGTCTCGATGGCAACCACAAGATTCAGGAAATTATTGCCCACGAACCCGACGGCGCGACTTTCATACACAGGAGAGATCTCCAGCGAACCGAACCTGCGCGCCAGAGCGGTCAACGCATTATGCAAATGCTTGTGCGCGTGCAAATTACTCCCCAACCCCAAGTAAACTTTGCTCATTACACCTGCCCCCGCTCTATTGTCACTCCCACATCTCTGGCACCGCGCAATGCACCTGGTTTGTGCACCGACAACCGTAGCCACGGCACCTGAAACTCACCCATTACGATCCGCGCCACTTCGTCTGCCAATCTCTCAATCAGCAAAAATTCGCTGCTCTCGACAAAGGCGATCAATCGTTTTGCGATAGCTTTGTAATTGAGCGCAAACTGGATGTCGTCGGACGCGGCAGCGCGGGAAATATCGTGAGCCATTTCCAGATCCAGGCTGATCGTCTGCCTGACCTGGCGCTCCCAATCATAGATTCCGATAATCGTCTCAATGCGCAAATCTTTAATAAAAACTGTATCCATAAATTTATCTTCAAACGTTTGGACCGCGCTTTCGAACGCTCGTGCAATGTCGATTCAGCAAAGTGCGCGCCAGTCGGGCCGTTCGTGAACCGGTTCGGAAGCCTGTCAGGGAATTAATATTTTTATTATCAGGCGTAAACCCGGACGCGTTCGTCGAGCTCAGCGCGCGTCGTTCTGTGAAGATTTCCATCCTGCCGCAGGTTAATTGGTGCGGGACCCACGGCGAAAGGCGCTGGACTCATTCAAATGCTTTCCAATTGCGCCATATCCCACCGTGGGAACACTCTTACCGGCAGCGGGTCGCCCTGACCCGCCTGCAGCCGCAGGGCTCCGGCGAGTGCGATCATGGCACCGTTGTCCGTACAGAATTCGTGGCGGGCGTAAAACACCTTTGCATCGATCTTTGCCAATGCCGTATGCAGCTTTTCGCGCAGACGGCTATTGGCGGAAACGCCGCCGGCAATTACAAGCGTCCGTTTACCGGTTATTTCCAGCGCCCGGCGGCATTTTATAACCAGCGTGTCCACTACCGCTTCCTGAAATGCCCAGGCGATATCCGCACATGTCTGGTCATCCGGCAACCCGTCGCTCTGCACATGTGCGGCAATCGTGTTCAACGTAAATGTTTTGAGGCCGCTGAAGCTGAAATCCAGCCCGGGGCGGTCAGTCATCGGCCGCGGAAACTTGAAACGGCCGGGGGTTCCCCTCTCGGCAAGCCTGGCAATCCGAGGGCCGCCGGGATAATCGAGGTCAAGCATCTTGGCAGCCTTGTCAAACGCTTCGCCCGCTGCATCGTCCAGTGAATCACTGAGAAGGCGGTAATTGCCCAGAGCTTCTACGTCTACCAGCTGGGTATGCCCTCCCGAAACCAGCAGCGCCACAAACGGAAAGGCGGGAGGATTCTCCTCGAGCAGCGGTGCCAGCAAGTGCCCTTCCATATGATGCACCCCGATGGCCGGCACCCCCCAGGCATATGCCAGGCTTCGACCCACACAACTGCCCACCAGCAGTGCGCCAATCAGGCCGGGGCCGGCGGTGTAGGCGACGCCGTGAATATCTTCCCGCGCGGTTTGCGCTTCGGCCATCACCTCACGGATCAACGGCAAGAGTTTACGCACATGATCCCGGGAAGCCAGCTCTGGCACCACCCCGCCATAATCAGCATGCAAGGCCACCTGACTGTACAATCGGTGCGCCAGCAATCCGGCCTGCATGTCATACAGAGCCACGCCTGTCTCATCGCACGATGTCTCGATCCCCAGTACCCGCATAGCGTCCTCGGCTTGAAAGGGCGCCATCTTAACGCGATTTGGACAGCTGGCACCAACTCTGGAGCGCTACTCAAGCCCTGCCTGTCTATACTGTCACACCGGCTATTCGAAAAACCTGCTTGCCGAAGCCGATAGATGAGTTTAAAATCCTCGCCCCTAGCACGGCCGGCTCCTGGTCAAAAGAGCCAGAAACACTTAAATCGGACACACCTAGTCAGCAAAACTTGGTCAGTCACATCTAGCCAGTAACAACAGGTACAAATAATGCCTTCAGTGAAACTGAAAGAAAACGAACCCTTTGATATTGCTCTGCGTCGTTTCAAGCGCTCCTGTGAAAAAGCAGGTATTTTGGCCGAAGTCCGTCGCCGCGAATTCTACGAGAAGCCCACGTCCGTCCGTAAACGCAAAGCCGCTGCTGCCGTTAAGCGCCACGCCAAGAAGATGTCGCGCGAGAACCGCAAATTTCAGCGCATGTATTAATGGTTGAGGTTTGACCTGATCAAACCTTGCCAGTCGTGTCCGTCAGACCATCCGTTGAGCAGCACACATGGCCAGCCCACTACAGCAGACTATCGTCGAAGCGGTCAAAGACGCCATGCGCGCCAAAGATAAAGACCGCCTGGGAGTGCTGCGCCTGATCACTGCGGAATTCAAGCGCATCGAAGTAGATGAACGCATTGAGCTGGATGACGCGCGAGTTCTGGCCGTGCTCGACAAGATGGTCAAGCAGCGCAAGGATTCCGCGCGCCAGTACAGCGAAGCCAACCGCCCTGAACTCGCCACCCGGGAAGAATTCGAAATCACAGTGATCCAGGACTTTCTGCCTGAGGCACTAAGTGATGCCGAACTTAAAAATATCATTGCACAAGCCGCAGCCCAGACAGGCGCAAAGTCCGTGGCGGAGATGGGCAAAATCATGGCAGTCATCAAACCGCAGGTTCAAGGTCGTGCCGACATGGGAACTGTCAGCCAGCTGGTCAAGGCTCAACTGGCCGGTTAGCGGCACAGGCTGCCCTCCGGGCCTATACGCCGGCAGATTGCTCTTCTTGACGGCCTGTAAACAGGCTGCGCCGCTCATCTCCGTTCAGCCTCACACGCCGGGCGCCACTTGGTAATTCCGGGCTATGAGTCGCATTCCCCAATCCTTCATCGATGACCTGCTCAATCGGCTCGATATCGTCGACATCATCGACAGCCGCGTAAAGCTCCGCAAGGCCGGCAAGGATTACGTTGCCTGTTGTCCGTTCCACAAAGAAAAAACACCCTCCTTCAGTGTCAGCCAGGACAAGCAGTTCTATTATTGCTTTGGTTGCGGAGCCACCGGCACCGCTCTCGGCTTTGTTATGGAGTACGACCATACCGGCTTCGTCGATGCTGTTGAACAGCTCGCAAAAATGGCCGGCCTGCAAGTGCCCGTCGAGTCAGCTCAGCGCTCAGCTGTCGACCAGCACAAGCCGCTGCTGGAAATTCTCGAAAAAGCGCGCCTTTATTATGAGAAGCAGCTGCAGGAACATCCTCAACGCAAGCCAGCCATTACCTATCTCAAAGGCCGGGGCCTTAACGGCACCATCACTCGATCCTTTGGTGTCGGTTACGCCCCGCCCGGGTGGGACAACCTGCTAAACCGCCTGGGCCTGAATGAGGAGGACCGGGACCGGCTGACAAAAGCCGGCATGCTTGTGAGCAATGAAGAGACCGGCCGGCTCTACGATCGATTCCGCCACCGTATCATTTTTCCGATCCTCGATATCCGAGGCCGCACGATCGGCTTCGGTGGTCGCATTCTGGAACAATCGGACCCGGCTGCCGAGGCAAGCGGCAAACGCGGCTCCGGGCCCAAATACCTGAATTCGCCCGAAACCCCCGTGTTTCACAAAGGTAGAGAGCTATACGGCCTGTTTCAAGCCAAGCGCGCCAACAACCGCCTGCAGCGCCTGATCGTGGTTGAAGGCTACATGGATGTCATTGCCCTTGCGCAATTCGGTATTACCTGCGCTGTCGCGACTTTAGGCACAGCATGCGGCGAAGAGCACCTGCTACTGGCTTTCCGGCATACCAACGAAGTGGTTTTCTGCTTCGACGGCGACAACGCTGGTCGTCGAGCTGCGCGGCGCGCCCTTGAAAGCGCCCTGCCCGTCATGAGTGACGGCCGCCAGATCCGCTTTCTGTTTCTTCCCGAGGGTCAGGACCCGGACACACTCATTCGGCTCATCGGTGCCGAGCGATTTGAGCAGCAACTCAATCAGGCTTTACCCCTGGAAGATTTCTTTTTCGAAGCTGTCGCCGATTCCATTGACACAAGATCCATGGATGGTCGCGCCCGCATGAGCAAGCTGGCCTCACCTCTGCTCCACCGGCTGCCCCGAGGCGTCTTTCGTGAGCTGATGTTCGAACAACTGGCCCGCCGCACCGGTCTTGCCGTGGCGACCCTGCAGGAGTTGGTCAACGAGCCCGCGCAGCTGGAACCTTCAACTCCTCTTGCCGCCGATGAAACCGCGTCGAGACTGCCTTCAAGCGATCCGCCGCCACAGCCGCCCACCCAGACAGCACGACCCGCCGTGCGCCAGACCGGACAGCAAATCTTGCTGAATCCGGCCCGGACCGCAACCACCTTGCTGCTTGAGGAGCCCGGGCTGATCACATCTGCCACTATCGATTTTGAGCTGCCAGAACATGTTGACGACCCGGACCTACAGCGGCTGGTCCGATTGATTCAATTCCTGCGAGAACGCGGTCAAACGACGTTTCACAGCATCCTGGGATATTGGGGGGGGCAATTTGGCCTGGAGGCACAGAAGGAACTGACAGCGCTGGTCGCGTCCCAGTTCTTGGGCAATGCGCGAAAATCTCCGATTTACGACAGTCAGACGGAACTGAAGAATGCCTTGCAGCGTATTAGAACGGAAATTCAGATAAGGAGTCAGGAAAAAGAACTGGCAGAACTATCCAGGCTGTCCAGCCTCGCAGAATTGACCGTTGAGCAGAAAGCGAAACTGCGGCAATTGCTGGCCGCGAAGGTGCAGACTAGACTGAATTCACTTAAACAATGACTGGAAAATACTTGAATCCAATAGCGAGTTTTGACAATTGGGCAGTGTTTATGCGCGCAAAGCCATTGAATTAATAGCATCCGCGACCATAAATCTATATAATCCCGGGCCTTTCGCCCTGCCTCCACCTTTATACAGGAAAGTTAATGAGCGATCAACAGCAGTCTCGTATCAAAGACTTGATCAACCGTGGCCGTGAACAAGGCTATCTTACGTACGATGAAGTCAATGATCACCTGCCCGATGATATTTCCGATCCGGATCAGGTAGAAGACATCATCCAGATGATCAATGACATGGGCATCCGCGTTTATGAAGTCGCGCCGGATGCCGATGAACTGTTGATGAATGACAGCGACAACACCGATGAAATTGCTGCTGCGGAAGCCGCCGCAGCCCTGGCCGCAGTTGAGACTGAAGCCGGTCGCACCACTGACCCTGTTCGCATGTACATGCGCGAGATGGGTACAGTCGAGTTGCTGACCCGAGAAGGTGAAATCGCCATTGCCAAGCGCATTGAAGAAGGTTTGCGCGAACTCATGCACGCCGTTGCCTTCTGGCCCAGCTCCGTGCAGTCGATCATGAGCGAATACGACCTGATCGATAAGGGTGAGCGCCGCCTGTCCGATGTGATCAGTGGCTGGCTCGACCCTCTGGAAGAAGTTGTCGCGCCTGGCCCGGTAGAACCTGAAGCGCCTAAACTCAAAAGCGACGAGGTTAAAGTCAAAGGTGACGATGAGGACGAGGACGAAGCGCCCGCCGCCGAAGATGAAGAAGCCATCTCCGGGATAGACCCGGAAGTTGCTCGTGAGCGCTTTGATCAGCTGCGTGAACAGTTGCGGATCACTGAAGAAGTCATCGCCAAGAACGGTCGCGACAGCAAGGCTGCCGGCAAACAGATGGAAGCTCTGGGCGAAGTATTCAAGTATTTCAAATTGCCCCCCCGACAGTTCGATCCTCTGTACAACCGGGCCCGCGACGCGCTGGCACGCATTCGCGCCTGCGAAAAGGAAATCATGATGCTCTGCGTGCGCAACGCGAAGATGCCGCGCAAGACATTTATCAAGGAATTTCCGGGCAATGAAACCAATGAAGACTGGATCCCGACCATCGTCAAGAAAAAGCGCGATTACTCGGATGCCCTGCGCGGCCTGAGCGACGACATCGTGCGTTCCCAGCGTAAGCTCAAGAGCATTGAAGACGAGATCGGTCTGGACCTGAGCAACATCAAGGAAATCAATCGACGCATGTCGATCGGCGAGGCACGTGCCCGTCGCGCCAAAAAAGAGATGGTTGAAGCGAACCTGCGCCTGGTGATCTCGATCGCCAAAAAAT
>CAZXLJ010000124.1:0-9420 GCA_964641175.1 uncultured Cellvibrionaceae bacterium | reverse complement strand
GACCTCCGGCAGGTGCAATCAAATGAGTGTTAACAGGCCCTTGTAGACTGTTGAAACGCTATCTGCGCTGCCATTGCAGTTATAACCGGCTCAAGATGCTCATTGACACCCGGCAAACTCTGCTTTTCGCCTGTTTTCGCCTTGCGGTAGCGGCCTCGATGAGTTTCTTCAACGGCCCGTCGGCCCGATCGGTCATGGCTTGCCGTCAGCAAGCCGTATGTGTGAACCTCCAGCTCCATCAGCCCGATCCGCCAATCCATCGCAGGTCCAGGGGCTGGTCATTTCGTCTTTGCAGGATGTTCAGCCCAGGCCCACGGGCGTCCGCCTGACCCGCTTCGAACCGCATTTTCCGGTCCAGTGACAACACATTCTGGAACTGGTCCAGATCACCGGTGATCTGCACGTTCATCAAAATTACGTCGTCTGCGATGGAGACCAGTTGAAACCCGTTCACGACCGCCAGCCCGTCCAGGTAATCCAGCATTTTCCGGTAGTCCATGAAACTGTCCACACCCCGGACCTGAGTGGTGGTGAACCCCTCTTCCTGCGATCCCGGCGCGACGGCATAGAGGCCCGCCAGGTAGTCCGCCAGCGGATTGATAGCGCCATAGCCGATCGCCTGCACGTCGCTGTCGCGGGTTTCGTAGTTGCGCCACTCGCCCCGATGGAAATATTGCCAGGTCACCAGCCATTCGCCCACCGACGTTTCGGCATAACGCCCCACCAGCAGGGTGTCGGACTTGTAACGCTCCGCGGCCCGCAATAATGCTTCCTCATCAAACGACCAGAGCTGCTCCGGGGTCAGACTCATCTGGTCTTCAAGGTCCAGCAGCGGGAAACGCACTGGAACACCGCGAGCTTTCGCAGCGCTTGCGATGCTGCGCACGACGGGCGCGGCGCCGTCGTTGACAAAAGTTTTGCCGCCATCGCGGGAATTCTCCACCAGCCAGACCAGGACTTCGGGGCGATTGACTGGCCAGAAGGGTTGCTGCGCATCACGGAGAAGATTTTCAATAACAGAGGGATTGAACGTCATAACGAGGTATTCCCGCATGGTCCCCATTTCATCCCGGGCCTGTTCATACTGAAACTGCTCAAGATAGGCCAGCGGCTTTTGCAGAGCGGAGCGGATCTGCGGCGACTGGACTACTTCGGTCGACCCCGAGAGTCTGACCAGGACATCCTTCAGCCCCAGGGCTGTTGAGCGCGCACGATCGGTTTCCGACTGGGATTTTACGGGGACTTTCGCGCGGTAATAATCGAGCGCTGCAGCGGGGAAAGACACCGACAGGCAAAGAAGCGCGATGGCAAGCGTGCGCCAGACATTCATAGTGAACCTTAGCGTTCTATGTACAAGGAGGCCACAAGTCGGCCGGGTTCGCGATTGTAGCAAGGCTATCGGTTCTATGGCAGCGCCTTTTCAGCACTAAATCGAGGTTTCCTTAACCGCGGCCCGGCTTTGAACCATCAGGTTGCGGTGGTAAGATGCGCGCACTTCAACTTCACCCAATTTCTTTTCGACAACGCCAGGCCTTTTCATGAGCAAGCCGTCCAGACCTTCCCTCAGTTACAAAGATGCGGGCGTCGATATCGATGCCGGTAACCGCCTGGTCGAGACCATCAAGACGGTCGCTGAAAGCACTCGACGTCCGGAGGTGCTGACCGGTCTCGGGGGATTTGGTGCGCTCTTTGAATTACCCAAAGGCTACCGGGAGCCCGTGCTGGTTTCTGGAACGGACGGCGTCGGCACCAAACTGAAGCTCGCCATGCAGCTGGGACGCCACGACACCATTGGCATCGATCTGGTGGCCATGTGCGTCAATGATCTGGTCGTGGGCGGCGCCCAGCCGCTGTTTTTCCTGGATTACTACGCTACCGGCAAACTCGATGTGCCTACCGCTGCACAGGTTGTTACCGGCATCGGCGCCGGCTGCCGCATGGCCGGATGCTCCCTGGTGGGAGGTGAGACGGCGGAAATGCCCGGCATGTATCACGGTGACGATTACGACCTGGCCGGATTTTGCGTGGGCATCGTCGAAAAATCCGAAATTCTCGACGGCAGCAAAGTAAGGGCGGGCGACCGCCTTCTGGGACTCGCCTCAAGCGGGCCGCATTCAAATGGCTATTCATTGATCCGCAAGATTCTTGAAGTATCCGCCGCCGATCTGGCGCAGGATGTTGGCGGCCGCAACCTGGCCGATGCATTGCTCGAACCCACCCGAATCTACGTCAATCCATTGCTCAAACTACTGAAACACCAGAGCGTTCATGCGCTGTCGCACATCACGGGCGGGGGACTGCTGGAAAATATTCCACGGGTCCTGCCCCGACAGACCAAAGCGGTCATCGCGAAAAATGCCTGGACACTACCACCGGTCTTCCAATGGCTGCAGGAACACGGCAACGTGGAAGATCACGAGATGCTGCGAACTTTCAATTGCGGTATCGGCATGGTCGTTTGCGTACCTGCCGAAGAGGCGGAAGCCTGCCGGCAGTTTCTTGCGGACATGGGCGAAACCGTGTTCGATCTGGGCGTCATTGAAGCATCCGCCGAGTCGGCACCGCATGTGGAAGTCCGTGGATGAGTAATTCCAGAAAGCGCGTTGCTGTCCTGATATCGGGCAGCGGCAGCAATCTGCAGGCATTGATCGATGCGTGTGGCGAGGCAGACTATCCCGCGGAGGTCGTCGCGGTACTAAGCAATAATGCGACTGCCTACGGTCTGAAACGCGCGCAGCAGCACCACATTCCCACGGTGGTCCTCGATCACCGGCAGTTCCCCGATCGCATCACCTTCGACCAAGAGCTGCGGGCGACCCTCGATCAATGGCACCCCGATATTGTCGTGCTCGCCGGGTTCATGCGCATCCTGACGCCGGAATTTGTGGATCATTTCCAGGGAAAACTGCTGAATATCCACCCGTCACTGCTGCCCCGGTACCCGGGGTTGCACACCCATCGACGAGTACTTGAAGCGGGTGACAAGGAACATGGAGCGACGGTTCATTTCGTGACCCGGGAACTCGATGGAGGACCAGCGATTGTGCAGGCAAAAGTCCCGGTAGCAGCCGGCGATACGGAAATGTCGCTTGCGGAGCGGGTGCTTGCGCAAGAACATCGGCTGTATCCGCTGGCCGTCCGTTGGCTGGCTGAAGGGAGAATCCGACTTGACGGTCACTCGGTATTTTTCGATAACTCCCTGGTCGGCCCCTCCGGCGTGTTGCTGAAACCGGATGGCGTTCCGCTATAACGACGGCACAACGAACGCGCCCTGTCCGGAACCTGTACGTTATTGCGCCGAGGTCTTTCGATGACCGCAGCGCTCGCACACATATACTGTTACTAACTTGCCCTGGCGCACATCAAACTGCTTGTTCTGGTTGATCTTCCATTTGTGAAATCCCTCCCGGCACAAGCTTTTACCTTTGTGCTTTTCCGACAGTTTGGGCCGTTTAAAAGGCAAAATAGTCGCCATGCAAGTCTCCGGTCCGTCAGAGGGCCCGTAGCTGATCCGTCTTCGCTGCCATGATCAGATCATTGCGATGCAGCCCACCAATCTTGTGAGTCCACCAGCACACCTTGACCTGTCCCCACTCCACCAGCAAGGCTGGATGGTGCTGCTCTCGTTCGGCCAGCTCGCCCACTTTATTGGCGAACGCCATGGCCTCCTTGAAATTTTTGAATTTGTACTCCTTGTGCAGCTGCGGGATACCCCCGACGTCCTTTACAAGCCAGTCGGGAATTTCGCCCCGGAATTCATCCAGTTCCGCTGACGACACCTTTGGCGCGTCCGACTTGCAGGCTTCACAAGTGCTCTGACTTAATTCGCCCATGCCTCCTCCTAACCGATGGAAACCGCAGTTTCTTGTATGCGGGCACGCCAATATCGCGGTCCGCTTTCATGTATCGACTCTCCAAGACAATCCACGGCCACCGTGACTGGCATGTCCCGGATTTCGAACTCGTAAATTGCTTCCATCCCCAGATCGGCAAATCCGACCACCCTGGAGCCTACAATCGCCTTCGATACCAGGTAGGCCGCCCCGCCCACCGCCATCAGATAAACCGCTTTATGGTCACGGATTGCGTCAATAGCCGCGGCGCCGCGCTCAGATTTTCCGATCATGCCCATCAGCCCGGTCTTTTCCAGCACCGTGCGGGTGAACTTGTCCATTCGAGTCGCGGTCGTCGGCCCGGCCGGACCCACAACTTCGTCCCTGACAGGATCGACCGGGCCCACGTAATAGATAAACCGGTTGGTAAAATCGACCGGTAACGGTTCTCCGCGGGCCAACATATCCACCATGCGTTTGTGCGCCGCATCGCGTCCGGTCAGCAATTTACCGCTCAGCAGCAGCGTATCGCCCGGTCGCCAGCTCTGGATTTCGTCGCGGGTTATTTGGTCAAGATCTACACGACGTACGCTTTCGCCCGGTTCCCAGGCTATCTCCGGCCAGTCTTCCAGACTCGGAGGTTGCTGTAGTGCAGGCCCGCTTCCCGTCAGGGTGAAATGCGCGTGGCGTGTCGCCGCGCAGTTTGGAATGACCGCAACTGCCTTGTTGGCCGCGTGTGTCGGGAAGTCTTTGACCTTGACATCCAGAACCGTGGTCAGACCGCCCAGGCCCTGCGCGCCTATGCCCAATGCGTTGACCTTGTCATAGAGCTCAAGTCGTAAGGCCTCAGCGCGGTTGCTCGCGCCCCGACTTTGCAATTCCTGGATATCGACTGGCTCGAGCAGTGCCTCCTTTGCAAGCATCATGGCTTTTTCAGCGGTGCCGCCGATTCCAATCCCCAGCATTCCTGGTGGGCACCAACCGGCGCCCATCTGCGGAACCACATTCAAAACCCAGTCGACAACCGAATCCGACGGGTTAAGCATGGCGAATTTGGTTTTCGCTTCTGAACCGCCCCCTTTTGCCGCTACATGAATTTCAATTTCCCGGCCCGGAACTACCCGATAATGAATGACTGCGGGGGTGTTATCGCCAGTATTCTGCCGCGCACCGTCAGGGTCGGCCAGAATCGAGGCGCGCAGCACATTGTCCGGGTGAAGATAAGCTTGTCTGACACCTTCATTGATCATGGAGTCCAGATCCATGTCACCATCTATCTGAACCTTCATACCCACATTGACAAACACGGTGACGATGCCGGTGTCCTGGCAAATTGGCCGTCGACCTTGGGCACACATCCGCGAATTAATCAGAATTTGAGCCATTGCATCGCGTGCGGCTGGATTAACTTCTTTCTGATACGCCGCATGAACGGCGTCAATGAAATCTTTCGGGTGATAGTAGGAAATAAACTGCAGCGCATCGGCAACACTGTCGATAATGTCCTGCTGCTTGATTACGGTCGGCTCACGGCTATTCACAAAGTCTGCTCTCAAATTCCAGGTTCAAAAAAGGTTGAAAATCCGCCCCGGCAGGCGTTTACGGGCGCTGTGGATACTCCGTCAGCCTCCCTTGATCTGCATGATTTCCCGGTTTATCTGCGCCCGGAACGCGTCAATGGACCGAATCGCCTCTTCGGTGGCTGTCATTCTTCTGCGCATGTCGGTCTCCAGCGAATCAATTTTCTCCAGCTGGCCGGTAATATTTTTGGACTGGCTGGTAAAAGCGCGGTCGACTTTGGCAATAGCCGATTGCTGAGCATCCACCAGATCGGCAATTACCTTGATTTCACCGCTCAATTCTTCGCGATTCTTTTTAAGATTGCTGTCGACTTCCTGAAGGCTCTTGGACAGGCGAGTTGAAGTAGCCTTGAGCTCTTCGATGGCTTTGCGATTCCTGTCGTTGGAAACTCCCCAAAGTTTGCGAATCTCCGAGGCATTTTCTTTCACATTCGCCTGCAATACTGCCATTGACTGAGTGGATTCATCGCCGGCCATGGATAGCTTGCTCTCCAGTTCCACCACCCGCTTTTCTGTCGTGGTCAGGTGAGCCAGGGATGCTTCGAATTTATCCTGAGCCTGCCGGGTCTGCCAAAAAAGGTACCCGGACAACGCCAGCGCCGCCAGCGCAAGGGCCAGAGCGATCGGACCCAGGGGCGATCGGACCGTCACAGTCCGGGCGGCCGCGGGCACATGCTCTCGTGAGGCACTATAACCTGGTGCAGGATTCTGGGAGCGACTGCGGGGATTATCACCGCGGCTCTGGGCTTCACCTTTATCAAGTGGGAGCGACGAAATGGTGGGTTCGTGTCGATCGGACATGGCGCAGCATCTCTAGTTGATTCGGCAGAAGACGGCGCCCATTCTGACATCTTTCTGGCAGGTGCCCCAACCCCGGCGCCAATTAAGTCTCAGGCAAGCCGACTGGGGACGGAAGTGGTCCCCGGGGGCCACTTCCATTGGGCTGCTGCCCCTCACGGACCCGCCAGAGTGGCCGGCCCGCTACCTTTGTTCCGTCTGCATTCAAAACCGCGCAAGCGGATCGGGGACGAGGGGCAGGCGCTTAACCGAAATTCTTGTTGACGAATTCCCAGTTAACAAGTGCCCAAAAGCCATCCATGTACTTGGGTCGCGCGTTCCGATAATCAATGTAGTAGGCATGCTCCCATAAATCTACAGTCAGCACGGCTTTCACGCCTGGATCCGTCAAGGGGGTCTGGGCGTTGCTGGTATTTACTATGCCAACTGAACCGTCGGATTTCTTGACCAGCCAGGTCCAGGATGACCCGAAATTGTTGATCGCCGAATTGGTGAATTCTTCTTTGAATTTTTCAAAGGATCCGAAACTGGTGTTGATTGCCTGCGCAATAGCGCCGGTTGGCTGGCCGCCGCCGTTGGGGCTCAGACAATGCCAGTAAAATGTGTGATTCCACACCTGCGCAGCGTTGTTAAAGATTCCGCCGGATGATTTTTTGATTATTTCTTCGAGAGATTTGCCTTCAAACTCGGTTCCTGGAATCAGGCCGTTGAGCTTGTCAACATAGGTCTTGTGATGCTTGCCGTAATGATACTCGAGGGTTTCTTCGGAAATATGGGGCGCTAAAGCGGATTTTTCATACGGAAGTGGTGGGAGTTCAAAAGCCATAATGTCCGTCCTGTCATTTGCGATATAAAGAAACCTGAAACTGTCGCTTCACCAGGGAAGAGCAAATCTCATGGAGCGGCTAATCCGCCTGTGTTTACAGGTTATTGGTGTGTTAATACAGGAGCGTGATTGAAAAGAGCTCCCTGTTGAAGGCGCTTCAAGAACGAGGCACGCAGTATACCGGGATTGGCCGGTCGCCTGCCATTTGACAAAAACTATTTCATTAATAAATGTGGCGGCCGCATACCGACCGCCACATTTTCCCGGAGACGCGAAAATCGCGCCGTGCCGGTTTGCTTACATCATGCCGCCCATGCCGCCGGGCATGCCCTGCTCCGGTGCAGACGCCTTATCGTCTGGAGCATCAGCAACCATTGCTTCAGTGGTCACCATCAGGCCTGCGATTGACGCAGCAGCCTGCAGAGCGCTGCGCGTCACTTTGGCCGGATCAAGGATACCCATCGCAATCATGTCTCCGTATTCACCGGTCGCAGCGTTGTAACCGAAGTTGCCTTCGCCGTTGCGCACTTTGTCAGCGACTACGGAAGCTTCATCACCAGCGTTTTCGACGATCTGACGCAGTGGAGATTCCATCGCGCGACGAGCAATTGCAATACCTGCGTTCTGGTCTTCGTTATCGCCTTTGAGATTGGCGATTGCGGCGACAGCCCGGAGCAATGCGGTACCACCGCCGGCGACAACACCTTCTTCAACCGCTGCGCGGGTAGCATGCAGAGCATCTTCAACCCGTGCTTTTTTCTCGCGCATTTCCATTTCAGTCGCTGCGCCCACCTTGATCACAGCCACACCACCTGCGAGTTTGGCTACGCGTTCCTGCAGCTTCTCTCTATCGTAGTCAGAAGATGTCTCTTCGATCTGGGTACGAATCTGCGCTACACGGCCTTCGATAGCTTTCGGATCGCCTGCGCCGTCGACGATGGTGGTGGTCTCCTTGTTCATGGTGATGCGCTTGGCCTGCCCCAGGTGCTCCAAAGAAGCACTCTCGAGATCCAGGCCAACTTCTTCTGATATCACAGTGGCGTTGGTGAGAATCGCGATGTCCTGCAGCATTGCCTTGCGGCGATCGCCGAAACCGGGCGCTTTACAGGCCGCTACTTTTACAATCCCGCGCATGTTGTTGACAACCAGTGTCGCCAGCGCTTCGCCTTCAACATCTTCAGCTACCACCATCAGTGATTTACCGGACTTGGCGACAGCTTCCAGAGTTGGCAGCATTTCACGGATATTGGAGATCTTCTTGTCAACCAGCAGAATGTAGGGGCTTTCCAGCTCTACACTCATATTGTCCTGGTTATTGATGAAATACGGAGACAGGTAACCGCGATCAAACTGCATACCTTCAACGACGTCCAGTTCGTTTTCCAGGCCGCTGCCTTCTTCAACGGTGATAACACCTTCTTTACCGACTTTGCTCATCGCTTCTGCGATGATATCGCCGATATGAGAATCGCTGTTGGCGGAGATGGTACCCACCTGGGCAATCGACTTGCCGTCTTCGCAAGGCTGGGAAATGGTTTTCAAATGCGCAACTGCGGCAACTACCGCCTTGTCAATGCCGCGCTTGAGATCCATCGGGTTCATGCCCGCTGCCACCGCTTTCAGACCTTCATTCAGAATAGACTGCGCCAGTACTGTGGCCGTGGTGGTACCGTCGCCGGCTTCGTCAGAAGCTTGCGATGCAACCTCTTTCACCATTTGCGCGCCCATGTTTTCGAACCGGTCTTTCAGTTCAATTTCCTTCGCCACTGACACGCCATCTTTAGTCACGGTCGGTGCGCCGAAAGACTTTTCAAGTACGACGTTGCGGCCTTTCGGGCCTAACGTGGCTTTCACTGCATCAGCCAGCACATTTACCCCGGCCAACATTTTCTGGCGGGCACTATCACCAAATTTTACGACTTTAGCTGCCATATTCTTTGTTCCTGTATCAATAACTAGTTTATGAAATGGAATTCAATTTATTCGATCACGGCCTTGATGTCGTTTTCGCTCAGAATAATCAACTCTTCACCATTGACTTCAATGGTGTCTGATCCAGCGTATTTTCCGAACACAACGCGATCACCAACTTTAACGTCCACCGCACGGACATCACCGTTGTCGAGCACGCGACCGGATCCTATCGCGACAACTTCACCCTGATTTGGCTTTTCCTTGGCGGTGCCGGGCAGCAGGATTCCACCGGCCGTTGTCTTCTCTTCTTCCTTGCGACGAACTACAACACGATCGTGTAAAGGACGGATTTTCATCGATGTTTCTCCAACAGGTTTGGGTTTTAAATGAGTTGCCACGGTTGCTGGCCGGGCCAGTTATTGACGCTCCGCTTAAGGGAGTCCCGCCGATGCCCGGACAGCGCCGGCGG
>CAZXLJ010000123.1:0-9544 GCA_964641175.1 uncultured Cellvibrionaceae bacterium | reverse complement strand
GCACTTTTCGTACACAGCCTGGAGCTGCTGCATAAGAATAGGAACTGCTGCATAAGAATAGGAGCTACTGCATAAGAATAGGAACTACTGCATAAGAATAGGAGGTACTGCAAAAGAAGTTACTGCTTGAGGAGTCACTGCATTAGAATTTACCGCATTACCAGTTACTGTATTAAATGGTATTGGTTCACATGAAAATTGTGCACCAGGCGGCTTTTGCTCCGCCGTAGAAATATCGGCCTGCGGGTGCTCGGGTTTACTTTGTTAGCCTTCTGAATTCTGGTATCGGCAACGTGAAGCCGGTCACTCCAGGATCGCATCTGATCAAATCATATTATGATACTCTTCTACCCTTTCATCTAAACAATAAACCAGAGGCATCCGACATGGCCCGAGTCAAACGCGGCATTAGCTCCATTCCTGCAGGTCAAAAAAATCTCACCATAAAACGTCTGCCTGGCTGGATTACCGCGTGCCTTGTGGCCGGCTGGGCGTCCGTTGCGGGTGCGGATAACCCGCTGGTTTCCCATGTATATACCGCCGATCCGGCGGCACGAGTATTCAATGACCGCGTTTACGTCCTCACAACCCACGACCCGGACGGGTCCACGTCATATGAGGAGTTGCAGGACTATTTTCTCTGGTCGACCGACGATATGGTCAACTGGCAGGACCACGGCATTGTTTTTGGGGCCGGGACGCACACGACCTGGGCTTTCGGAGCCTATGCGCCCGATATGTTCGAGCGTAATGGCAAGTATTATCTGATATTCCCCAACGTCACCTCAGGCCTCGGGATTCTTGAGGCGAGCAGGCCGGAGGGCCCCTATGTAGACATCAAGGGTTCGGCGGTAATCACGGCGCAGAATACTCAAAACGCCAACGTGGAGTGGTTGTTTGACCCGGGTGTATTTGTCGATGACGACAATTCGGTTTACGTGACCTTCGGTGGAGGCGGCCCGGGAAATGCCCGTATTGTCAAGCTGGCGGATGATCTCAAGGGTCCAGACGGGCCTGCGGTCACCGTGGATGCGCCAAATTTCTTTGAAGCCTCCTACATTCACAAGCGCGACGATGTTTATTATTTCAGTTACTCGAAAGATTACACCGGTGGCGCACCGACTATTGAATACATGACCAGCCGAAGCCCGATGACCGGGTACACGCACCGCGGCACCGTCATTCCTCAACCCTGGGATAACTACAGCGGCAACAATCACCACTCTTTTGTCGACTATAAAGGAAAATCCTACGCGTTCTACCACAACCAGACGGTCTGGGGTAATGGACCGGGGAATGGCACCGGCAGCATCTACCAGCGATCCATGAACGTGGATGAATTGACTTATTCCGGTGATGTCATGAACCGGGTCGTGCCAACCCGGGAAGGCGTGGCGCAGATCAAGAACTTTGATCCGTTCAAAAAAACCGAAGCAGAAATTATTGATGGCCAGAGCGGAATTGAAACCGAACGCAATACCGACGGCACCATGCACGTGCAGATGGACAATAACGACTGGTATCGGGTGTCCAAAGTGGATTTCCGGGACGGCGCCACAATTATTGAGACAAACGTCGCGGCCAGTTCGGCCACAACGCTGGAGATACGCCTGGGAAGCGAGTCGGGCGATCTCATCGGCACGGTTCAAGTGCCTGCCACAGGCGGCTTGACGAGTTTCCGCTCGGTGAGCGCCGAGTTGAGTGGAGCATCAGGCGTTCACGATGTTTATTTCCGTGCGAAGGGACGCCTGAACTTTAACTGGTATGAAGTAACCGGCGCGCCCGAAGATTGCGGTACAACCACTGAAGGTAACGCGGTTTGCTGCGATATGTCTGCGGACGTTGACCGGGATGGATGGGGCGTCCAGTTTGGCGAAGAGTGTCGGGTGACTGAGACGGGTACCCGGGATTTTCAGCCACTGAATGATCAGAGCGTCGTTGCTGCAATCAATGTCGGCGGCACGGCAGGGGACTATTACGACGATGTCTTTTACCAGCCCGACGTGGGTTTCACTGATGGCAGCGTGAACGGTGTGGCTGACACGATTACAGGCGCGGAAGACACCCAGCTTTTCAACAGCGAGCGCTATGGTGAATTCAGCTATAGCATTCCGGTTGAAGACGGCACCTATAGCGTCGTCCTGCATTTTGTCGAGCTTTATCATAATGCGGCGGAGGCACGGCGCTTCAGCGTTGAAGTCGAAGGGCAGGCAGTATTGACCGACATGGATCTGTTCGGCGAGGTTGGTCACGACACCGCTTACACGCTCCCTGCAGTCAGTGCGACGGTGACCGACGGCTCCCTCGATATCAGCGTCTCCACCCTGACGGACAATGGCACACTCAGTGGCATTCTGGTCAAGGCGGCTGGTGATGGTTCGTCATCCAGCAGTTCTTCGAGCAGTTCATCCTCGTCGTCGAGCTCGTCATCAAGCGCTTCCAGCAGTTCGTCAACAAGCTCCTCCAGCAGTTCCAGCTCAGGGGGTGGAGCGGTGTCATCCTGGTGGTTGTTGCTGGGAGGCTCGATGATCGCGTTGCGTCGAATCAGGCACCTCAAAGCTCGTACCCGCCGGAACGCCTGACCGCATACGCCGAGGGTCTGGACCTTTCAGATCCTCGGCGAAGTGGATCGCCAGATGTACTCTTTGCCCGGCTCGGTGACCACATCAATCAGATAGCTATCGTCGAGCGATAAGCGAGGCATGTTTTTCCGGGTATTTTTTACCGGCTCGCGGATCTCGGGAATGGCATAGAAGTGATTGGGATTGGCACCCCGGGCACGTTTAACCGAAAAGCCCGCCGCGGTGGGCAGGGGTGCGTAACTGCGTATCCGCAGGTTGCCACCCAGGCGGGAAAGCACTTTCACATAAGTCGGCTCACCGTTTTCCCATTGCATGTCGACAACAAATCCGCCGCGCATGACCAGGCCTTTTACCGCACCTTTTGGCCAGGCATGGGGCAGGGCAGGCAGTAGATGAACGGTGCCGTCGTGGCTCTGAGCCAGCATTTCTGCCACGCCGGATGTAAAGCCAAAATTGCCATCGATCTGAAAAGGTGGGTGTGCGTCAAACAGGTTCGGATACGTGCCGCCAGCCTCGGAAAACCCGGTCCCGCCCGCGGGCGAAATCTGATCGCGGATCAGTTTGAGGGCGCGGTCGCCATCGAGCAGTCGCGCCCACAGATTGATTTTCCAGTTCATGGACCAGCCCGTCGAGGGATCACCACGCTGTTCCATGCTGACGCGCGCGGCGCTGAACAGCTCGGGAGTGTGGATTGGAGAAATCTGGTTGCCGGGGAAGAGTCCATATAAATGAGACACGTGCCGATGCGGATCAAACGGGTTATCCCAGTCCTCCATCCATTCCTGCAACTGGTGGAAGCGACCAATCTGCATGGGTGGTAATTGCTGGACGATCTGCTGCCAGCGTTTTACATCCGCCTTGTCCTGCCGAAGAACTTTCGCCGCCGCCATGGTGTTGCTGAACAGATCGAACATCAACTGGTTATCCAGCGTCACCCCCGCGGCAATTTTGACGCCCGTTGCTTCTGGTTCATTTTCAGGCGACATGGACGGTGAAACCACCAGCCAGCCCGTATCGGCATCCTTTATCAGGAAATCTTCAAAGAACTCGCATGCCGACCTGAATATCGGATAGACCTCCCGCAAGAAATTCTCATCGCCTGTGTAGAGGTATTTCTGCCACAAATGCTGGATCAGCCAGGCGTTACTGGTGGGCCAGGAGCCCCAGGCGCCGTCGACTGCACCACTCGACCGCCAGATGTCGGTGTTATGGTGAGCCATCCATCCCCTGGCGCCATACATGGTTTCGGCGGCATCGCGACCGGTTTGAGCCAGCTCGCGAATTAACCTCGTTAACGGTTCGTTGAGTTCGCTGAGTTGCGTGATTTCGCTGGGCCAGTAATTCATTTGGGCATTGATATTCAGCGTGTATTTGCTGTCCCACGGTGGCCGGGTATGCGGATTCCAGATTCCCTGAAGATTCGCAGGTTGCGTGCCGGGCTGGGAAGAGGCGATCAGAAGGTAACGACCGAACTGAAAATACAGCTCTACCAGCGACGGGTCATGGCGGCTGGCAAATTGCCCGATGCGCTCATCCGTTGGTTCGTGTGCGAACGCGTCGTTGCCGAGATTCAATTCGACGCGACTGAAAAAACCGCTGTGGAATTCTTCATGGGCACGACGTCGTTCTTCATAGGCGGAGGCAGCTTTGCCGAAATTTGTGGCAGCCTGTTGCATGACTGATTCAGCGCGGCCGAGGGCATCGCCGCTGATATCCCGATAATTGACAAAGTTTGTTGCCATGGCAATCAGAATCACGGCTTCAGAAGCATTTTCCACAACTAACCGCTTATCGTGTGCACGAAGGCTACCGTCGTGATGGAGGACTCTGACAAGGTTCGCAAGTTTTACTTCCCCTTTGATCCCTTCATGCTCGGTGGAGCTTCCCTGCATCAGCAGCTCCGTTGCGGCGACTTTCACGTCCATGGCTTCGGGGTGCGATAGTCCGAGGGAAAAATCCAGTGCGCCCTTACGGTCCGCTTCCAGCCGGATCACGATTGTCTGGTCCGTTAACGAAGCAAATACTTCCCGCCGGTAAGTGACATCCTGAATCTGATAACGGGTACGCGCCACCGCTTTGCCCAGATCCAGTTCTCGATGGTAGTTGGAAAAGCGCTGATGGTTGGGAAAGCGGATGTCCAGAACTCCGGCGGACTGATAGGGCATGCCTTGCGCGCCCTGACTGGTTATGGTCTTTTCAGCCAGAGCCGAAGCTTCGGAATAACTGCCGTCCGAAATCAGCCTGCGAATTTCCGGCAGAGCCGCGAGCGCTGCGGGATTGAGATTATTGTGCGGGCCGCCTGCCCAGAAGGTGTCTTCATTGAGCTGTATGGTTTCCTGCTCCACGCCGCCGTAAACCATCGCGCCTGATCTGCCGTTTCCCAGCGGGAGTGCTTCCTCCCAGGTTTTCGCGGGATGTCCATACCAAAGTTTTAGTTCCTTGGCGTTCGCGACGCATGGAAGTGCTAATTCGGTGATCAGATAAATAACAAACGATGAAAAAATTACTCGAGGCATTGGCTTTGCGTCTCGGTTTCGAGGAGTAGTCGGCAGCGGAAATCAATGTTAAGTGTTTAGATGAATAAATAAGATTGAATGCAGATTAGTTCTCACATTAATTTGTGCAAATTTGCTTCAATCTCAGTACGCCGTCACATCAATAGCAAATGCTTTAAAAGAAGGCTACTCCTAATCATCCAATGATATTATCGTATCCCGCCAAGGTGGCGTCAGCGAGGGACGTCGCTGTGGTAGTGCAAGGGAGAGTTGCGACGCGCATCACAATAAAAAATTACCATTAGGTGACTAAATGAAAAGAATCCCTCTAAAACCGGTGGTTTCGACCCCGTCACTGGCCTTTGCGCTATGTGCATTTTTACTGACGGGTTGCGGGGGCACAGGAGAAAACCCCGGCGGTTCATCCAGTTCTTCAAGCTCATCTGGCGGCGGCAGCAGCTCATCGAGCAGCTCGAGTTCTTCAAGTACGTCCAGCACCTCCAGCACATCCAGTTCATCCAGCTCTTCCAGTTCATCAAGCAGTTCCGGTCAGCCGGTTGACCTGCCGCTGGTTGTGGCAGTTGACTCCGGTTCGACCACCGGCACCACGTCAGAAGGCGTGGCGTACATTGCGGATAAATATTTTCAGGGCGGTTCCTCCAATTCCACCACGGATCCAATTGGTGGTGCTGCGGACGAAGCGCTGTATCAGACCGAACGTTACGGTGCTTACAAATATGAAGTGCCGGTTACCGGAAGCGGCAGCTTCACAGTGGTTCTGCATTTTGCCGAAATTTACCTGACTGCCGCCGGTGAGCGCAGCTTCAGTGTTTCGGTTGAAGGCAATACCGATCCCGACCTGACCGATATCGATCTTTTCTCACTGGCCGGTCACGATGGTGCATACAGCTATACCGTCGAAGATGTGCAGGTAAGCGACAATTCAGTCACCATCGAACTGATCAGCGGCGTTGAAAATCCGACCCTGGCCGGTTTTGCGATTTATTCAGCTGATGTGGAACTGGATACGACAGAACCTGAGCCTCCGCCGCCGCCGCCACCGGGTGAAAAATTCGTCGGTAACATCACCACGGGTGGACAGGTGCGTTCCGATTTCACACAGTACTGGAATCAGATAACACCTGAAAACGAAGGCAAGTGGGGCTCGGTTGAAGGTACCCGTGACCAGTACAACTGGGGGCCGGTAGACCGGATTTATGAATTCGCTCGCCAGAACGACATTCCTGTCAAGGCCCACACTCTCGTATGGGGCGCGCAGGCACCAAGCTGGATCAACAACCTGAGTGCAGCCGAACAGCGAGAAGAAATCGAAGAGTGGATGCGCGATTACTGCACCCGCTATCCGGACACCGCTATGATCGACGTGGTCAACGAAGCGCTTCCGGGTCACGCACCTGCCAATTACGCGGCGAGTGCATTCGGCGACGACTGGATTACCGAGTCGTTCAAGCTTGCCCGTCAACATTGCCCCAACGCTGTACTGATCTACAACGACTTTAACTTCATGACCTGGGATACAGATGCAATTCTTAATCTGATCGACAGAGCTGTGAAATCCGGTTATGTAGATGCGGTCGGTCTGCAGGCGCACAGCCTGTACGATCCGCAGGTGTGGACCGCACAGCAGATCCAGGAAAAACTGGATTTGATTCATGCGAGAACAGGCCTGCCGATGTACGTATCGGAATACGATATTGAAGCGACCGACGATCAACAGCAGTTGCAGTATATGCAAATGCATTTTCCGATCTTCTACGAGCACCCGCAGGTTCTTGGTGTAACTCTTTGGGGATACATCTATGGCTCTACCTGGCGGACTGGTACTGGCCTTATCCGTGATGGTCAGCCGCGACCAGCGCTGACCTGGTTGATGGATTACCTCGGTCGATAACCAGTTCAGAAATCGTAAAGTCTAAAAGGCCGCTGGAAACAGCGGCTTTTTTTTGTCCCGATTTCGGCAATCGGTGCGGGTAATTGGAAGAGGCGCTCAGCACCTATCAGACGTGGGGAGTCAAAGGAATAAAAGTGGATTTTATGGAGAGATCCGACGGTATCTGGCCGCAACCGGAAAAGGACTGGCAACAAGGCCTGGAATTTATCCGCGACGTTCCCGTCACCTGGGATGAAACCCGAATTTTGCAGGGTGACATCGGTGAGTTCATTGTATCGGCGCGGCGCAAGGGCGATGCGTGGTATCTGGGTGCCATGACAAACGAGGCTGCACGTCAGCTGGATATCAAACTGGATTTACTCGATGAAGGATCTTACACGGTGCAAGCCTGGCAAGTTGGAGAAAACATTTCCAGCGTGGATAAAACCCGGGCAAACGTCGCCAGAAACAATTCCCTCCCGCTTTATCTCGCCCCTGCTGGAGGCGCGGTAGCCGTATAAAAAAAATTGGAATAAGTCCACAGTCTGGTTTTGAAACCTTTAGGCGCAATTCCCAAAGGAACTACCAAAGGAATTACCGTCTGCTGTGGGCGATGGTACAACATGATTTGCGTCACAACACCGCTCTGCTTAACATCATATGATATGTCTTTAAAAAACCGCTCCTTCTGGCTTGATTCTGAAGTGCCAGGAGCATCCACTCTGACCCGCACAAGAATGATAGAGGCACTATGCCCTTGCTCCTTAAATCAAAAGGCGACACGTTCGCTCTGAATATTCCATTGGTGGTTACGTCCTTGATGGTCACGGCGCTTGTTGGCTGTGGCGGTACCGGTTCTTCCTCATCGTCTTCTTCAAGTAGCTCATCCAGTTCCAGCACCTCTTCCACCAGTTCCAGCACCTCTTCAACCAGCTCCACGTCAAGTACTTCATCTTCAAGCAGCGCGTCCAGCTCGAGTTCCGGTGGTATATCCGAAGATGCAGAACTGGTCATTGCCATTAACGCGGGCAGTACAACCGCTGCCAGTTTTGAAGGCATCGAGTATCAGGCGGATCGCTTTGCATCTGGCGGTACCGTTCAGGTGGTTACCGATCCCATCGAGGGTGTGACCGAGGACGCGGTGTATCAATCCGAACGATTCGGCAGTTACAGCTATAACGTTCCGGTCACGGCAGCCACCTACTCTGTCGTGCTGCACTTCGCGGAGCTGTACCATTCAGCGGCCGGTTCCCGGTCTTTTGATGTGGCGGTCGAAGGTGAAGACGTGCTCAATGAGGTCGATCTTTACAGTCTCGCTGGCCACGACGGTGCTTATCAGTTCGTGGTAGATGACATAGCCGTGACGGACGGAGCACTCACGATAGATCTGACGACTATCGTCGATAACGCAACTATCAGCGGCTTCGCGATTTATTCAGGCGATGGCGGAAAGTTTGAAGAGCCGCCAGAGCCGGTCTGCAACGCCAGCGAGCGCCAGACGTACACATCGATTGACTACGACCGCGCGGTAAGCCGTCAGGAGCAGAAAAATCCTCCATCGGGTCCCTATGGTTATGCAATTGAGCACGCAACACAGTCCCTGCCGAACCACACCATCTACCGGCCGGATCTTAGCAAGGTCGACAAGATCCCGATTGTCGCCTGGGGTAACGGAGCCTGTTCAAACGTGGGTACCGAGCAGGCGGATTTCCTGCTGCAGATCGCATCCAACGGCTATCTGGTAATTGCCAACGGCGGGCCCTTCGGTTCAGGCTCCAATGATCAGCACGAGACCGAACTCATCAAGGCAATCGACTGGGCAATCGCTGAAAACAGCCGCGAGTGCAGCCCGCTTTACCAGAAACTCGACGTTGAGAGTATTGGCACCATGGGCTGGTCCTGTGGCGGTGGTATGGCCCATTACGCCGCGGTTGATCCGCGGGTAGACACGGCGGTTGCACTTAACAGCGGTATTGCCATATTTGGTGACCGCTATGACTATTACCCGCGGTTCCATCAGCCTCTGGCCATTTTCAACGGAGACTCGAGTGATGTGGCTTACAGCCCTGGTTTGCAGCAGTACGATGAGGTCGATAACGTTCCGATCTATCACGCCAACTACCCCATCGGGCACGGTGACGCCTACTTCCAGGATAACGGCGGCGAGTTCGGTATTGTTGCAGTTGGCTGGCTGAACTGGATGTTGAAAGGCGATGAGTCAAGTACGGGCAAAGGCATGTTCATAGGAGACAATTGCCGCCTGTGCCGATCACCATGGACTGCAAAAAACAAGGGATTCTGATCGCGCTCTATTCCCGACGTTTATTCTCAACCCGGAATCTCCACCATCATTGGTGGAGCTTTCGGGGGTGCGAAAGAAATTCCGACTTGAAATTCCTGATGCTCGAGACGGCAATAATCGACGCTTTTTGCTAGGTTGTGTACGAAAAGTATTTTTCAAATCCGTCGTCCTCGCGCACGCGGGGACCCACGACGAACGGGGAGTATGCACAACCCCGGTACGACTCTGCCAGCAAGCGCATTCGCTGTCGGTCTGATTCCATAAAGCACCTTCG
>CAZXLJ010000122.1:0-9555 GCA_964641175.1 uncultured Cellvibrionaceae bacterium | reverse complement strand
AAAGGCTGATCCATTGCTGGATCAGCCTTCCTTTAGATTTGGTGCCCAGGAGAGGACTTGAACCTCCACGACCTTTCGGCCACTAGCACCTGAAGCTAGCGTGTCTACCAATTTCACCACCTGGGCGTTGCGGGGGCGAACTATAGTGACCTGAATCCGCCTTGTCAATAACCTCCGTATACAATGCGTGCTCTCTGGTGCGAGGGCTGGTTATAATGCCGCACAAACAACGACAACATATCGAGTGAATGTGATAGATGACCCGAATGCGGAGCGTGAAGCCCGCAAATATGACAACCCCATTCCCAGCCGTGAAGTGATTCTGGACGTGCTGGACAAGTCCACCGGCCCGCTGACCGGGCAACAACTCGCCGACATCCTGGATTTGACTTCGCCGGAGCAACTTGAAGCCCTGCGGCGGCGATTGATTGCCATGGAGCGCGATGCGCAGGTGGTCAGTAATCGCAAGCAGGCCTACGGCAGACTTGACCGGATGCATCTTATCCGCGGCCGGGTGCAGGGGCACCGGGACGGATTCGGATTTGTAATACCGGCGGAAGGTGGCGATGACATTTATTTGTCCAACCGGCAGATGCGCCGGGTTTTTGATGGCGACGAGGTGCTGGTCCGCCTGACCGAGGGCGGATTTCGCGGCAAGCGGGAAGGGTCAATTGTGGAGATTCTCGCGCGCAACACCAGGCAGCTGGTGGGCAGGTTTGTGTCGGAGCACGGCGTGCATCGAGTACGTCCGGACAATCCGCGGGTTGTGCAGGACATCATTATCCCCCCGGACCAGAAAGGCGACGCCAAGCCCGGACAGTTTGTGGTGGTGGAGATCATTGAATATCCGGATCGTCACGTCCTGACAAAGGGACGAGTGGCGGAAGTGCTGGGCAACCATTTGGCACCGGGTATGGAGATTGACGTAGCGATCCGCAACTACGGCATCCCGCACCAATGGCCCGAAGAAGTAAACACTCTGGCGCAGGCGCTCAAGCCTGAAGTCACTGAAGAAGACAAGCAGCACCGGTTCGATTTGCGAAACCTGCCGCTGGTGACCATTGACGGCGAGGATGCCCGGGATTTCGACGATGCCGTTTTCTGCGAGCGCAAGAAATCCGGTGGCTGGCGTTTGTATGTCGCCATCGCGGACGTGTCGCATTATGTAAAGGTGCATGACGCCCTCGACCGAGAAGCGCTGGTGCGTGGCAATTCGGTTTATTTTCCCGATTACGTGGTACCGATGTTGCCGGAGGTGCTTTCTAATGGCCTCTGTTCACTGAATCCGAAAGTGGATCGACTTTGCATGGTCTGCGAAATGACGGTGAGCGATGTCGGCCGTATTACCGGCTTCAAGTTTTACGAAGCTGTCATGCATTCCAAAGCCAGACTGACATACACCCAGGTCGGACAAATTCTGGAAGAGCGTGACAAAAAACGCAGTGGCATCCGGCAGCAGTTCAGCGAGGTTGTTGCGCATCTGGATACGCTGCAGGATCTTTACAAGGCGTTCCGCGCGATGCGCACGCAGCGTGGTGCGATCGACTTTGAAAGTCAGGAAACCCGGATTCTCTTCGATGAGCAGCGCAAGATCAAAAAGATCGTTCCGACCCAGCGCAACGATGCCCACAAACTGATTGAAGAGTGCATGCTGGCCGCCAACGTTTGTGCGGCGAAATTTCTCGATCAACACCAGATCCCGGCACTCTACCGGGTGCACGACGGGCCTCGTGCGGAAAAGCTGGAATTGCTCAGGGAGTACCTGGCAGGGCTGGGACTGGGATTGCGGCGCACTGCCAAAATAGCTCCGAAGGATTATCAGGAAGTCCTGCAGTTCATTCAGGGACGCCCGGATGCGCACCTCATCCAGACCGTCATGCTGCGCAGCATGAACCAGGCGGTCTATCAGCCGAACAATAATGGCCATTTCGGCCTCGCCTACGATGCCTATGCGCATTTTACGTCTCCCATTCGCAGATACCCGGACCTTCTGGTACATCGGGCGATTCGCCGACTGATTCGCTCCGACGTCAAATCGACGCGCGTGAAGCGGCATCCCGAGGCGCCATTGCTGCAGCCCGGCCAAATCTATCCTTATAGCCTCGATGACATGTTCGCAGTCGGTGAGCAGTGCTCGGTTACCGAGCGGCGCGCGGACGAGGCGACGCGGGATGTGGTGAGCTGGCTCAAATGCGAATACCTGCAGTCTCGAGTCGGCGAAACCTTTGAAGGAATTATTTCTTCGGTGGTTTCTTTCGGATTGTTTGTCGAGTTAAAAGATCTTTATGTCGAAGGCCTGGTGCACATAACGGCACTGCCACAGGACTACTACCGTCACGAGCCGGCGCAACATCGTCTGGTAGGCGAGCGGGCGCGACGGATATTCAATCTCGGTGATGAGCTGGTGGTCCAGGTCGCCAACGTCAATTTGGACGAGCGAAAAATTGACTTTGAGATCGTCGAGCAAAAATCCCGAAAGCGGGGCAAAGTAAAACTCAGCGATCGCGCCAAAGAGCTTGCCGAAGAATATGAGCAGGCGCGCAAGAAAAAGGCGAAGAAAAAATCCCGCAATGCCAAAAGCCGAGGCGAGTCCAAAGTTGCTGAATCCCCGATAAAGGGTGCGGCCGGACCTGCGGCGGGCACCGGCAGATCGAATACGGCAGGAAAACCTAAGACCGAAGGAAAAGCAAAATCCACTGTGCCGTCAAAATCCGCCGCGCCGGCAAAGGCTCCATCGGCCGAAAAAAAAGCAGGCGCGGCGCCGAAGAAACGCAGAAGACCCCGGCGGTCGCCTCGTTAATTTTTGAAAGGCTGAAACATGTTCTTCGTTATTTGAAGTGGAATTAACAGTGAAACCTGAATGGATATACGGATTGCACACGGTGCAGTCACTGCTAAAAAGCGCACCGCAGCGCATCTTGCAGTTATGGGTATTGCGGGGAAGGGCTGATCAGCGCGTTCAAAAGATAATGCAGGCTGCCGAGGGACATCAGATTGCCGTCGAGTACAAAACTCGCCCGGAGCTGGACAAGGTCTGCGACGGGATTCACCAGGGGGTGGTCGCATTAGTAGCTCCGGGTGTCACCTACGATGAAGGCTTTTTGAAGGGAATGCTTGAAGAGCTTGATGTCCCGCCTTTTTTGTTGGTGCTTGATGGTGTCACCGATCCCCATAACCTGGGGGCGTGCCTGCGAAGTGCCGACGCCAGTGGTGTTCATGCGGTGATCGTGCCGAAGGACAATTCCGCGGGTCTGACAGAAGTAGCGCGGAAAGTAGCCTGCGGGGCGGCAGACACGGTTCCCCTTGTCCCTGTAACAAACCTGGCGAGGACTCTGGCGGAGTTGAAACAGTCCGGGCTTTGGGTGGTGGGCGCCGCCGGGGAGGGGACAATGACAATCTACGAAGCGCCATTGACCGGGCCGTTGATCGTAGTCATGGGCGCCGAAGGGACAGGGATGCGGCGCCTTACCCGGGAGCATTGTGATTATCTGGTGCGAATTCCCATGGCAGGTAGTGTTTCCAGCTTGAATGTCTCAGTGGCGACAGGCGTATGTCTGTTTGAAGCGGTGCGGCAGCGATCTTAGCGCCGCAATGGCTGCCGCCCGCTCCTCCATAACTGGCGTCGGCTGCTGAGCACGGGGTTGAGCCGTGGGGAACACAGACGTGCCGATAATTTGGCGCCGGGGTTGTGCGTTAATCTCATGAAGGGCAGGTCGGAGCGACGAACTGTACGCCATTTGCACAGGGTTACAGCTACACTCTAACGAGTGGCACTAATCAGGTACTATTTATGCGGCGTGTGTTTTTGATGTTTGGATGCCTGGCTGGAATGTATTCCAGCTATGCACTCGCCAATAATGCGGCGACTTATTGTAACGATATGTATCCTTCAGGCAGTTACGATCCGGCGGAGCGGGCGGAGTACGTCAGTGAATGTCTGGATTCCTATAGCGGATATGAAGCCGTCGAGGAGACAGAAGCGCAGTCGCAGGCCTCCGATAGTCAAGCTTCAGAAGCACCCGCCTATGAATCTCAGGTTTCCGAGGGCCAGGTTTCCGCAGAAAGCTATTCCGAAAGCCAACCGGCTCAGGCCGAACAGGATTACTACGAAGGGACTGTCGAAGACTACGTCAATTCTGACTCCGAGGCTGTGAACTACGAATAGCGGCAGAATCAGGGCGGTTCGACGACCTTGGTGACGAAGCTGCGGACGAACCGCGTTATGCGGCTTTCGTTCTTTGGATCTCCGGTAAACGCTGCGGCCGCTAAACGTCGCTGCTGGAATGTAGCATTCCCGACCTGAACCATACTGCGGCGACGTTCTTCGGCGTCTGCGTTAGCCTTTTGAAAATCATCGATGTAAATGTCGAGTGTCGGGATTTCTTTCACCGGCGGAATATTTGCGGGTACCACTGCATCAACGAGACGGCTATCCGGGCTGTTGATTAGCACAATTGCTGCGAGCGGAAAGGGGAATTGTGCAGATTGGGAAAATTTCCATACATCGGCTGCGCCCCGACCTACACCCCCCAGCACGAAGTGGGTGACCTCGCGACCGGCAAGGTGGCGGATCGCTGCATTTAGCAGTTCGTCTGCAGTCGCGGCAGGATGGGGATTTGAGCTGGCGGGACCTGGTGCTGGCAGTGCGTCGGGTTCACCGCTGGTTGGATCAGCTGCCGAAATGGCCTGTCGGGGAGGCGTGATGTGGAACTGCTCCGGTACGGGGACGGTCAGGAGATTCCAGCCATGTTTGGGCAAATGATGGACAAGATTGTCGAGCAGGTCCGGCCAGGCTGAATGCTGCCTCGTATCATGGGCGATCAGCATGGTGCCGCGCGGTGCAGCAGTCAGCTGGGGATACCAGAAAGCCAGCATGTGATGGGAATCGTCAAGCCAGATAGCATACGCACCCAGTGAATCTGCCAACAGCTGTTGCCGTTTCTGCACCAATGTCTGGAAGTTGAAAACAATCCGGTCTGATGCCGCGCTTGTTGAAGGGGGCGAGGCCGCCGGGTCATCCGCTCCGGTATCGGCAGGTTGTGCTCGTGTGCTGGCGCAGGCAAACAGACAAAGGAGGAGCGGAAGCCTTGAAGCCTGCGCGAAGCGGACCATATTCTGGTTTAGCCTGATCATCTATTTCAGTACAATGTCCACCCAGTCACTATGAGCTTGGCTCGAGGAACCCGAGGATGCAAGTTCAACGAGACCTATTGATCCTCCCGTCCATACTGTCGGCAGATTTTGCACGTCTGGGCGAAGAAGTTGATGCAGTGGTGCAAGCGGGTGCGGATTTGATCCATTTTGATGTGATGGACAACCACTACGTGCCCAACCTGACAATCGGTCCCCTTGTTTGCAAGGCGCTGAAAAACTACGGCGTGTCGGTTCCGCTGGACGTTCACTTGATGGTCGAACCGGTAGATCCCCTGATCGAACAGTTTGCTGAAGCGGGCGCCGATGTAATCGCTTTTCATCCGGAAGCAACTCGGCATCTCGACCGCTCTGTCGAAAGAGTAAAGGGCCTGGGCTGTCAGGTCGGGCTGGTGCTGAACCCGGCTAGCCCGATCCACCTGATTGAGCATGTTTTGCACAAACTGGATATGGTACTGTTGATGTCCGTTAACCCTGGCTTTGGCGGGCAACCCTTCATTCCCTATGTGCTTCAGAAAATCAAAGACTTGCGCGAAATCATCACCGAGCGGCAACTAACAACCCGCATCCAGGTCGACGGGGGAATAAAACTCGAAAATATCGGTGCCGTGGCAGCCGCCGGAGCGGACTCATTTGTCGTCGGCTCTGCAATTTTTGGAAACGGGGACTACGGGCAAATTATTGCTAAACTGCGCGACGCGGCAGGGGGTGGCCGAAGCTAGATTGACCTGTAAGGCAGCCGTTAAGGTAGAGGTCCGTATCATCGTGGGAGCGGTCGGAGTTTCGCGTCAGATGCGCACAGCGCCTGACAGCTTTGCCGCTATTAAAAAGTTCAGGCTCCGATGGAGTCAGTTTGGGTTACAGCAGTTAAAAACATACTAAAGGGGAGTGTATGAGAAGTTGGTTTATGTTTTGCTTAGCGGTAGTGGCGCTAACGGGTTGCTCTTCATTGGGTTCTACCAAGAATTTGAAGATGCCGTCAACACCGGCGGTGGTGGAAGGACAGTACGAGCTGGGCGTTGGCGATCAAATTTCCGTACAGGTGTGGAAGTCACCAGAGCTTTCTCTGGAAGTCCCGGTCCGACCCGACGGTAAAATTTCTGCTCCATTAATTGGTGATGTCACTGCCGCTGGTCTAAGTTCTGAGGAGCTTGCAGCGACATTGGCGAAGGGTTTCAGCCGCTACGTGCGCAATCCGCAGGTGACGGTGATTGTTTTGAACCCTGCGAGCGGCGAGTTCCTGCGCCGTGTGCGGATTACTGGAGCCGTAGAAGCTCCATTGAGCCTGGAACATCGGCAAGGAATGACCGTGCTGGACCTGGTACTGCAGGCTGGCGGGCTGACGGAGTTCGGAGTAGGTAACAAGGCAAAACTGTTCAGGAAGTACGGGGACAAAATGGAAGTTTACCCGATCCACTTGGACGACATTTTGCAGAAAGGCCGGCTGACCACCAATTATCTTCTGGCACCATCTGACATCGTGACCATTCCAGAGCGGGTTTTCTGACGTTTTGAGGGGAAATTCAGTCAAGGAATGGTCGCTCAGAGCGATGTAAAAAAGTCTCTCAGGAGCGTATTTTGGAAAAGAAGCAAATGACGAACATTGCGCCGCTAAGCAAAAAGAATTTCCCCGCGCCGAACATCGGCCGCATGTCCGAGGTTCGCTCGTTTACGCGGGCAGAGATGGAGTCCCTCAAAATTGTGAATTCACACGATGAGGGGTCGGCGCATTTAAAAGTATTTCGGGATTTGCGGACGCGCCTGATCAAGCACGCCAAGGGTGAGAATTTCATTTGTCTGGTCACCTCCGCCGCCCCCGGCGGCGGGTCCCACGTGGCGGTCAACCTTGCAGCCACGATCGCACTCGACAAGTCCAAGACGTCGGTTCTGGTCGATTGCAATATTTATTCTCCGTATGCCGAGCAGCTGTTGCCGGTGCCCTCCCATTTCGGATTGACAGACTATCTGGATGATCCCAATGTGGGGGCAGAGGAAGTGGTTTATGCCAGTGGCATACCGCGTCTGCGAGTCGTTCCGGTGGGCTACAACCGGGAAGGTGGCACGGAAAAACTGAACTCCAACCGCATGAAAGAGTTTTTCTACGAGTTGAAGAGTCGCTATCCCGACCGTTTTATCGTAGTCGATGCGCCGGCTGCTTCGGATTACGATGCAGAGATCCGAATTCTTGCGGATCTGTGTGATTGTGTTGTACTGGTGGTCCCCTATGGAAAGGTAACCGAAGTGCAGCTATATTCCGCTATCGACAAAATAGGACGCGAGCGATTGGCCGGAGTTGTATACAACCAGTGCTGACGGCAGTTTTCCTACCTGGATCAAACGAAGAGAATTACCAAATTGGATAATATCGAATACATCAAAGATGTTCTGGCTGCGTTAAAGTCAGAACTCATCCGCTATCGGGCTTTGGCGGCACTGCTATTCACGGTCATTTTCGCCGGTGTATTGTTTGTATCAATAAAGTGGCCTAAGTATTACGAATCCAGTGCGGCCATTGTGATCGACAATGCCCAGATAATCGAGCCTTTGATGCGGGGCAAGGCAGCTCTGACCAACGTTGATAAAACCCAGAAGCCTCAGGACATCATGTATTCCAGACGGATCATGGAAAAAGTGCTGCAGCGTATAGATCCGGAATTTGATCAGCTCACACCCGAAGATTTGCAGGACCGCGTTGCCAACTTGCGCAGTCGTCTTGCCATATCTGAACCGGACAAGAAAAATGTCACTTATGTGAGTTTCCGCGCGCCGACGGCGGACGAGGCTTTCGACACGCTGTCGGTCCTCGTTGATGTTTTCATTGCTGACCGCCATGCAGAAAAGCAAAAGGAAACGTACGAAGCTACGGCGTTTCTCGGTGATTATGCCGATCGCTACAAGCGCCTTCTCGAAGAGGCGGAGCAAAGGTTGAAGGAGTTCAAGGCACGCACGGTCGACGCGAGTGAAGAGACGGTCAGGGGGAAAATCCAGAACCTCACGACTGAAATCCAGAATTTGAAAATAGCCATAAATGAAACCGAAGAAACCATCCGTACGACCCGTTCCCAGTTGGAAATGGAGAGTGAAAACCTGGGTGCTCGCATGCAGGTACAGTCGATGGATGATCGCCGTACCACCCTTATCGCTGAGCGGGACCGGCTAAAAATGATCTACCAGGATAATTACCCCGATATCCTGACCCTGAATGAACAGATCGCAGCCATAGATAAAAGTATCGCCGACATTCGGTCCCGCCACGGCTGGAGTATTGCCAATTCCTCAGAGATGCCCTTGCATGAAGAGTTGCGTAAGCAGCTCTCTGCGGCGGAAGTCAATCTGAAAACGCAGATCAGGCGTCAGCGCGCTTTGGAAGGGTTGCTGGAAGAGGAGTACAAGCTGGCCAACGAGGTGGCGGGCAACCAGGCGGAACTGACTGAATTGACCCGGGATTATGAGCTTTATAAAAAGAGTTACGACGAATTCATGACCATGCGCGAAAAAGCGAAACTGACCCAAGCGTTGACAGATGAGGGGCAGGGCGAAACGTACAAACTGGTGGAGCCACCTATTTATCCGGTCACCGCTGCCGGCATTCCGTCTCTCTACGTGTTTGTAGCCGCACCTTTTGTCGCATTCCTCGCGCCGGTTGGATTGGCACTGGCTTATGTGATCCTGGATCCTCGCATAAGATCCCATACAATCCTTGCGAGTAAACTGCCGGAAGGTATACAAGTGCTTGGCGCAGTGCCTCATCGCGGAAGTCCCCTGGCTTCACGATTGTTGCGCAAGGACATGCTTTTGATGGTGATGCTCGCCCTCATGTTGCTCGCGCTTTACCTTTACGTATTCGTGACCATACGTCCGAATCTCGTCTGATCGGAACAGGGGCGCCATTGAACGGGTGACGTTCACGGCTAGCTCCTCTTCAAGGCTCATAACCAAAGCCCCGCGCTGACGGGGCTTTTTTTGGAGCCTAAAAAGCCGACGGGAATTCAGGCAAGGACGCTCATGCGTTAATGGCTTTCGATAATAGCTGTTGGATGGCAGCCTTTTGGTCACCGCTGTTAGTAACAACTTTTAGCAAAAGCCTTAGGAGGGCCGGACCCATTTTTCCGCCCGGCGGCGTTCGAGCTCGGTTATTTGAAATACTAAACTGCACTCGGCCTTACCCGCCGAAAAAATGACCTCCAGCGGGTCCATTCAAATTAGGGAACCTCTGATTAAGTCCGGACAGCGTCTGCGCGAGCCAGGACGTTCAGCCCGCAAGGCGCTATTCGTAGCGAATGGCCTTAGCCCTTCGCAAGAAGAGCAACGCGGCGGATGGACGTCTTGGCCGCGCCCTACGGGGCTTACAGCGCTTCGCGAGCTCTGCGTTGCCGCTTCTCGACAGGCAGTCAGCATGCCTTC
>CAZXLJ010000121.1:0-9722 GCA_964641175.1 uncultured Cellvibrionaceae bacterium | reverse complement strand
CGTTGATATAGGGGTCCAGCTTGAGAATGGTGACCTTCAGGCCGCGGGCTTCAAGCACCGCCCCGAGAGAAGCGGCCGCAATACCCTTTCCCAAGGAGGAAACCACGCCACCAGTAACAAAAATAAACCGAGTCATTAAATGCCTTTGCTGTACAGAAGGGAAAAACGGAAACCGTTTGAATAAAGGCGATCAAAGCTGATCAGAACCGGGGAAAGGGTACCGAAAAACGAGTGCGCCATCGCTCTAGGGACGTGATCAGAGGTTCCCTGTAGATGGGTCGCCAGCCTACCAGAATCCCCCTGATGTCTCAATCGGACGCGGATAGAACCAGCGCAGCTGCACTGCCGGCGCGGGAGCAGCCAGCACCGCAGGCCCGCTGAAATAATCCCGCTCAATCCAGAGGTCCCCCACGGCTGCCAGCCGCTCTCCATCCAGCACCAGTGGCAGCCGGTCACGCAACCAGGGCTCTATCCCATAGTCCTGCAAAAGCTTTTTAAGAAGCTGCGAGTGTTGGCGTCCCGACGGATGCGAGCGCTGCCCGGCCGTCCGGAAGCTGACGCGGTAGTTGCGATCGGCCCGCAATCCCTGCGGCGCAGGCTGCGCCTCCAGCAGACTGCCGTCCGCCAGCGCCAGGGGGATACTCAGATCCCAGAGCGTGAAGGCGCCAGATTCCGCCGTACCCTTTTCAAGAAGACCGGCGTTCGCGGGAACCGAAGCCAACCACTGTCGCGGCAAACAATACAACCGCTGCCGGTAGCGGCGCAGCTGAGCATCACCGAACTCCAAAGCAGGCATCCGGTCTGAACCGGCCCGCAGCAACTGTTCAACTTCGTCATACCGACGCCGCTCCGGCGAACGCAGACCTTGCAGGGACATCCAGGTATGAAGCGCGTGAGAACGGCGCGCAGGCGTCAGCTGCAGCCAGCCCGGGCCATTGATGCTTTCGCCCACCCGCTCGCTGCGACGGCCGAGACGCTGCAGCGCCTGCGCGCCGTACTCTTCCAGCAGCTCCGTGGCTTCCCTGAGCAGATCGGCGGAGCGGGCGATTTGCAGACCGGCGCCCGGCCAGTGCCGGTAGAGCGGTGGCAGCACTTCTGCCCGCAGGCGGTTGCGATCGAACCGGGTCTCGGCATTACTCTCGTCTTCCACCCAGTCCATCCGCGCGCGTCTGGCGAATGCCACAATACTTTCCCGCGGCGTCTGCAGTAATGGCCGTCCCAGCCACCCCCTTCCGAAAGGTCGCAGCCCGTGCATGGACGCCAGCCCCTTCCAGCCGGCGCCGCGCAGCAGCCTCAGAAAAAAGGTTTCCACCTGGTCCTGCTGGTGGTGGGCCGTTAACAACAGATCGCCTTCGTTCATGACGCCTCCCAGCGCCTGGTAGCGTGCCTGACGGGCGGCGTCTTCAAGGCCTTGGCCTCGCGCCTGCACCGCTACGTCCAGCGGTTGAAAATCGATATCGAGTCCTTTGCACAAGTTCTCACAATATTTCTGCCATTCGCCGGCATGAGGCGACAGGTGATGATTAACATGCACGGCCAGCAGTGGCAGCCCGGTTGGCTCGTGAGCATTGACCTGACGCAGCAGCACCACGGAGTCCACCCCACCGCTCAAGGCCACCAGTACCCGCGCCGGTTTTACCGAGGCGATCATTTGTTGAAGATTCTGTTCGAACGTCTGCATGGGTATCCAGGGTCAGAGGCCGGTCATCGAATCCCGCGAAAAGTTGATCGCAGTCCGAAAGTTTGGCGATACGGATTGATCGAGGTATTTTAAGGCCTGTTAACACTAATCTGATCGCCCTGTTGTGGTTGAAAAAAGGCCAATCACGTAGCGAATAGAGAAGTTTCGTGCTTCCCAATGAACGATGAGCGGCGCGGAGTGGCCTTTTCCAACCGCAACCCGAGGGGCCGGAACCATTTCACCTGCCATCACCTCTCCAAACCGAACGGATCATCCCATGAAACAAGCCGCCTATGGCACCTGGACCTCGCCCATCACTGCCGCTACCGTGGCCGCCGCCAGCCGGCGCGTCACCGAACCCTCTTTCGAGGGGCAATTCCTTTACTGGGTTGAAAGCCGCCCGCAGGACAATGGCCGCTGTGTAGTGGTGCGGCAGGACACCGACGGAGTGGTTGAAGACGTATTGCCCAGTCCCTGGAGCGCTCGCAGCAAAGTACATGAATACGGCGGCGGCGTTTACGCCGTGTGGAAGAGTTGCCTTTATTTCGTCAACGCCCCCGACCAGCAGATCTACGCCATGGACCTTGAATCGCGGCAACCGCGCCCCTTGACGACCGCACCCCTGTGCCGCTTTGCGGACCTGACCATGGATTCTCACCGCAATCGCCTCCTCGCCGTGTGTGAAGATCACGGCAATCCTGGCCATCCGGCAAACCGGCTGGTGGCTGTCGATCTGGAGGGTAAAACCCTCGACACCGTGGCCAGCGAGCACGATTTTTTTTCCTCGCCGACGGTCTCAGCCTGCGGCCGCTGGCTCACTTATCTCACCTGGGATCACCCCGACATGCCCTGGGATGCAACCCGGCTCTGGCTGGTCGCTCTCAACGCGGGCACGCCGGCGGTTTGCATTGCCGGCGGGGAGCAGCCCGAGAGCATATTTCAGCCTCACTGGTCCGCCGACGGCGTCCTTTACTGGGTATCTGATCGCAGCGGATGGTGGAATCTGTACTGCCTCGATGCGGAACAGCTGCCTCGCGCGGCAGCCGGGGCGGCGATCCAGGCGCAGGCCATTGCCCCGATGGCGGCCGAGTTTGCCACGCCCCAGTGGAATTTCCGGATGTCTACTTACGGCAGCATCGACGCCCACACCCTGTTTGCCTGCTGGAGCCAGGAGGGCGAGTGGCAAATGGGTTACCTGCATCGCGATTTGAATCTGAACGTCTGGCATTGCAAGCCAGTTGCTACGGATCTGTGCTCCATTTCCAATGTCTGCCTCGGGGATGGCCGCATCGCACTGGTGGGAGCATCCCGGACCTCGCAAGCCTGCGTCTGGCGAGTGAATGGCACGTGTATCACGCCCGTCCGAACAACCATTGCAACCAGGGAACCCGGCATCGAATATCTTTCGCAGGCGCGTGTGTTGAAGTTTCCGCTTGCCGGCGCTTGCAGTACTCAGGGCCATGCTTTCTATTACCCACCGCATAACCCGGAATTCAGCGCGCCGGCAGATGCACGGCCGCCGGTCATTGTGATCGGCCACGGCGGCCCAACGGGCGCCGCCGAAAGCTCGCTCAACTACAAGGTGCAGTTTTGGACCAGCCGCGGCTTCGCAGTGCTCGATGTCAATTATCGCGGCAGTACCGGCTTCGGGCGGGATTATCGGCGCGCACTTTACGGTCAGTGGGGCATTGCGGATGTAGAAGACCTCATCGCGGCCGCGACCCGGGCAGTGGAACTGGGTTGGGCCGATCCGCAGCAGTGCATAATTCGCGGCAGCAGTGCCGGCGGCTTCAGCGTGTTGTGCGCCCTGACGGACAGCACGCGTTTCAGCGCAGGTGTCAGTCTTTACGGAATCGGCGATCTCGAAGCGCTGGTTGCAGATACCCACAAGTTCGAGGGGCATTACGTGGATGCCCTGGTCGGCCCCTGGCCCGCCATGAAAGCCGAGTACGCGCGGCGCTCCCCCCTTCACAAAGCGGATCAGATCCAGTGCCCGTTGCTGGTGTTCCAGGGCCTGGAGGACAAGGTTGTACCACCTAATCAGGCCGAAGCCATGGTGGCCGCTGTGCGTGCCCAAGGCCTGCCGGTGGCCTACGTTACTTATGCCGACGAGGCCCACGGTTTTCGTCAGGCCACCAACATTGCCCATCAGCTCAGCGCCGAACTCGAATTCTACCGGCAGATTTTCGGGTGGCCCGCCATCCCGGGTACAGCCCCGGTCGACATCCACAACCTGAAGGGTTTCATTCCTGGTAGCGAATCGCATCGATGACCCAGGTCACCCGACCGCCGGGCGTTGCTACCACGGCTTCATCATCGACCCGCTTGCCCAGCAGTGCCCGGGCCATCGGGGAGTCGATGGAAATCACGTCCCGCGCACCGTAGATTTCGTCGCTGCCTGCAATACGGAATTCCAGCGCCTCTCCCGCCTCGTTTTCCACCCGAACCCAGGCGCCAAAATAAACTTTTCCTTCCTGTTCAGGCGAGTAGGCCACTACCCGGAGGTCTTCGAGGCGTTTGCGCAGGAAGCGCACGCGCCGGTCGATTTCACGCAGGCGCTTCTTGTTATAGAGATAGTCTGCGTTTTCACTGCGATCCCCCAGGGACGCGGCCCAGGCTACCTTGCGGGTGACTTCCGGGCGTTCTTCGCGCCATAACCAGTCCAGCTCCTGTTTGAGCTTTGCAAATCCGGCAGGCGTGATCAGGTTGGCTTTCATGATTGCGAGGGGTCACGCGGCAAGGTTTTGAATGCAGGCCGCACGTGATGCAGGCGCCAGCCCCCGGCGAAAAGAACTCCGGCATACACGCCCATGCCGAGCGCGCACAACCAGCCCAGATGCATGACCCGCAGCCACCAGATTTGCTCGGCAAATGGAGGCAACTGGTCGATGGCAACCCACAACGTGGCCGCCATCAGAACCGTCGCGCCCACCACCAGCACCAGATAACGCCCCCAACCCGGATCCATCGTGAAAAAGCCGCTGGCGCGCAAACCACGATACAGCAGGGCAGCATTGAGGAATGCCGATATGGTAGTGGCGAGCGCCAGCCCCACGTGACCTGCCTCCAGCCACCAGTGGAAAGGAAACACGAGAACCAGATTGAACACCATGTTCGCCACCATCGCAATGATGCCGATTTTCACCGGCGTCCGGGTATCCTGCCGGGAGAAATAGCCTGTGATCAGGACCTTGATCAACATGAAGGCGCTTAATCCCAGGGCGTAAGCGACCAGACTGTAACCGGCCATACGGGCGTCCAGCTCTGAGAACCGGGCACCGTGCTGAAACAGGGTCGCTATCAGGGGCTCGGCCAATACCACCAGGGCCGCGGTCGCGGGCACGCTGATCAGCAACACGTTGCGCAAGGCCCAGTCGAGGGTATGGGAATAATCTGCCTGACTCCCCTGCGCATGCTGACGTGACAACGCCGGCAGGATCACCGTGGCGATGGCGACGCCGAACACCCCCAGCGGCAACTCGATCAGGCGGTCGGAATAATACAGCCAGGAGACGCTGCCATCCGAGATGAGCGATGCAAGCACCGTGTCGAGGAGCAGATTGATCTGGCTTACCGATACCCCGAAAATTGCCGGAGCCATCAGGGTCAGTACCTTCTTCACCAGTGGATCCTTCCAGACCGGCACCGGTATCGGCAGCAACCGGATTCTGGCCAGAAACGGCAACTGGAAACCAAACTGCAGGACGCCGGCTACCAGCACGCCCCACGCCAATGCCATGGATGGCGTTTCCAGATCGGAAGCAAAAGCCACGGCTGCAGTGATCAGGACCAGATTGAGGATTACCGGTGTCAGCGCCGGAATGGCAAAGCGGTCGTAGCTATTAAGAATCGAACCGGCGAACCCCGCCAGCGAGATAAATGCCAGATATGGAAAGGTGATGCGGATGAGGTCCACGGTCAGCGCGTACTTCGCCGGGTCGTTCAGATAAAATCCCGGCGCGAATATCAGGGTAATCACTGGTGCAGCCATGACTGCAAAAGCCGATACAATGATCACGGACAGGCCGAGGCAGCCCGCTATGTGATTGACGAAACGGCGCACGACATTGTGATCACCCCTGGCGCGCAGTTCCGACAACACCGGCACGAAGGCCTGCGCAAAGGCGCCCTCGGCAAAAAGGCGCCGCAGGAAATTGGGTATCTTGAAAGCCACGAAGAACGCATCTGCGCCTCCGGAAGCCCCCACAAATATGGCGAATACCACATCCCGCACCAGGCCCAGTACCCGTGAAATCATGGTCATGGCGCTCACCACTGCGCTGGAGCGCAACAGACGTGGCGAAGACGCTTGCGGGGGCTGACTGGCGGCGGTCATGGCTGGGAATCTTGGGTGAATGGTTCAGTTTAAGGTTCGGCCGGAGCCGCATTGAGCCACGAAAAGCCGGCCCTCCGCAAGGCCGCGCGGTTCTGGGGCCGCGCACCTTATGTTATCCTCCCCCACCTTCGCAACAGGAGTGTATATGTCAGACAAGACGATTCTCTACGGCATAAAAAACTGCGACAGCGTGAAGAAAGCTCGCGCCTGGTTGACGGCTCGAGGTGTGGAACATGAATTTCATGATTTCCGCGTTGAAGGCCTGAACAAAACCCGGCTGCAGACCTGGATCGATCAGATCGGTCCCGAGCAGCTCATCAATAAGCGCAGCACCACCTGGAAACAGCTTTCCCCGAAGGATCAGAGCCTGACTCTGAGTCGCAATGCCTCGGCCGTGGTTCTGGCTAATCCGACCCTGATCAAGCGCCCCATCCTTCAGAATGGCGAAGTTCTGCTGGTGGGATTTGAAGCTGATCAGTACGCCCGGTTATATCCGGAAAATTGACTCGTTTCCGCCACGGCGGATTTTTTCATCATGACGTGAAAGGTTGACAACATGAATTCTCTTTACGCCTTCGGACTCGGCGTCGGCACCAAAAATCGGGCGGGCGACTGGCTGGAAGTACACTTCCCCGCCCCCCGGATCAATCCGGATATGGCCTCACTTGGGCCTCTCCTCCAGGCAATTGGCTACACTGGCGGCAATCAGGTGATTGAACTCTCCCGTGCACAGTGCGAGACCATCGGCGCCATGGATCTGCCCTTCTTCGCCCCCCTGACCCGCAGCGCAAAGCCGGTCGTGGCCGTGCTCCTGGCCAGTGACACCAGTCCGCATTCGGTGCCGGAAGCCTATTTGAAACTGCACCTGCTCAGTCACCGGCTAGCCAAACCACACCAGATCAACCTGACCGGGCTCTTCGGTGTGCTGCGCAACCTCGCCTGGACCAATCGGGGTCCGGTGGATCTGGAGGATCTGGCGGAGCTGCAGTGGCAATGCAAGCTGCAGGGTGAATGGCTCACTGTCCGCAGTGTCGACAAGTTTCCGCCCATGACAGATTACGTTGTGCCGGCCGGAGTGCGCATTGCCGATACCGCCCGAGTTCGCCTGGGAGCCTACCTCGGCGAAGGTACAACTATCATGCACGAAGGCTTTGTCAACTTTAACGCCGGCACCCTCGGCACCAGCATGGTCGAAGGGCGTATTTCCGCCGGTGTCGTGGTCGGTGAAGGCTCCGACCTCGGCGGCGGCTGCTCCACCATGGGCACCCTTTCCGGTGGCGGCAATATCGTGATTTCTGTAGGCAAGGAGTGCCTGATTGGCGCCAACGCCGGCATTGGCATACCCTTGGGCGACCGCTGCATCGTCGAAGCAGGGCTTTATATCACGGCTGGCACCAAAGTGGCGTTGGTGGATGCCGGCAACGAGGTTCAAGGCCATGTCAAGGCACGTGAGCTGGCCAGCAAAGATGATTTGCTGTTCCGGCGCAACTCCCTGAACGGTGCCGTCGAGTGCAAAGCCAACCGCACGGCAGTTGAACTCAACGAAATCCTGCACGCGCACAACTGATGGCCAGCCTGTCTCCTACCCTGCTACTGGCACAGGAACTGATCCGTCGATCCAGCGTCACCCCGGACGATGCCGGCTGCCAGGAATTGATGATCGAGCGACTCAGCGCCCTGGGTTTTACCATTCACCGCCTCCGTTTTGGAGACGTCGACAACTTCTGGGCCGTGCGCGGAGAAGCGGGCCCCATTCTGGCCTTCGCCGGGCATACCGACGTCGTCCCGACCGGGCCGGAATCCCAGTGGCGGCATCCGCCATTCACGCCAGTGATTGAAGACGGTTATCTTTGCGGCCGGGGCGCTGCGGACATGAAGGGCAGCCTGGCCGCCATGATCACCGCCTGCGAAGCGTTCATTCGTGCCGTGCCCGACCATCAAGGCCGGCTGGCGTTGCTGATCACCAGCGATGAAGAAGGGGTGGCCACTGAAGGCACGGTCAAAGTGGTGCAATGGCTGCAATCACGCGGTGACACCATCACCTGGTGCGTGGTGGGTGAGCCGTCCAGCACCGAGAAGGTCGGCGACGTCATAAAGAATGGCCGCCGCGGTTCTCTTGGCGCCGACCTGCGCGTGCTCGGCAAGCAGGGCCATGTCGCCTACCCTCATCTGGCGCTCAATCCGATCCACATGCTGGCACCGGCATTGACCGAACTGGTAGCGATCCAATGGGACCAGGGCAACGCGTTTTTCCCGGCCACCAGTCTGCAGATCTCAAACATCAGTAGCGGCACCGGTGCCACCAATGTCATCCCGGGAGAAGCGCGGGTTATCTTCAATTTCCGTTTCTCCACCGAAGTCACCGCCGCCCGGTTGAAGGCGCGTACCGAGGCAGTGCTCACCCGCCACAATCTGAATTATGAAATCACCTGGAACCTGTCCGGCGAGCCATTCCTGACGGATTCGGGCAGCCTCGTCAACGCCGCCAGACAGGCGATCTTCAGCGTCACGGGACGGGAAACGCAACTCTCGACCGCTGGCGGTACGTCCGATGGCCGCTTCATCGCGCCTACGGGGGCCGAAGTCGTCGAAATCGGGCCGGTCAACGCCACCATTCATCAGGTGAATGAGCGGGTAAACGCCGCGGATCTTGACGCCCTGAGCCTGATTTATCTGGAAATCATGCAGCAACTCCTGGGCGATATCGCTACCAGGGGAGGTAATGCATGAACGGCCCGTTGACGCACCTTAACGAACGTGGTGAAGCCAATATGGTGGATGTGGGCGCTAAGGACGCCACTCAAAGACGGGCCACGGCGCAAACCTTTGTGAGCATGAGCGCAGAGACCCTTGCCCAGCTCCTCGATGGACAGAACCGCAAAGGTGATGTTTTTACCGTGGCGCGCATTGCCGGCATCCAGGCAGCCAAGCGCTGCAGCGACCTGATTCCTCTGTGCCATCCGCTTTCGCTTACTCATATCCAGGTGGACATCTTTCCCCACCCTCAGGAACAGCGGTTAGAACTGCTGGCCAGTTGTGCCCTGGCCGGCAAGACGGGGGTGGAAATGGAAGCCCTGACCGCCGTGTCAGTCGCTGCACTCACTGTCTACGACATGTGCAAGGCAATGGATAAATCGATGGTGATCGGCCCCACACGCCTGCTGAACAAATCCGGTGGCCGCTCCGGCGACTGGACGGCCCCGGACGTATCCGCGCCATGACGACACATCCGGGAGCCGCCAAATCCGTCAAAATTCTTTATTTCGCGGCGTTGGCAGATGAACTGGGGCGGGAAGAAACCGTGGAACTGCCTGACGCCATTGCCACGGCCAGCCAATTGCGCCGCTGGCTCGCCGGGCGCAGCGCAGCCGGACAGCTGCTGGCCCAAGAGCAGATCCAGATGGCCGTTAATCAGGAAGTCGTCCGCGCCTGCCACATCATTCGGCATGGAGATGAAATCGCGTTCTTTCCACCGGTGACAGGCGGCTAGGGAACCTCTGATCAAGTCCGAATAGCGTCTGGCTTACAGCACATTGCGAGATCCAGGCGGCGCTTCGAAGGCATGCTGACTGCCTGCCGGGAAGTGCCAACGCAGAGCTCGCAAAGCGATGCAAGCCCCGTAGGGAGCGGCCGGCTAGGTGCGGCCGGCCAGGTGCGGCCGGCCAGGTGCGCGCAGACGCTGTCCGGACTTAATCCGAAGTTCCC
>CAZXLJ010000120.1:0-9764 GCA_964641175.1 uncultured Cellvibrionaceae bacterium | reverse complement strand
GCATGAACCGCAATTTCGACTGGCGGGATCACTATGATGACGTCTACGCTGCGGTCGCCCGTTTTATCCTGGAACAGCGACACCTGCGCGAGCGCTATCCGGTGTATATCACCGATCTGGACCTGTCCGCGTGCCGGCAGCAGATCAGCCCGGACGGGCTGCTGCAGACCAGTCATTTCCTGCGCCTGAAGGACGAACTGGAACAGCGGCTCACTGAATGCATGCAGGCCGCCGTACCGGGTTAGCAACCACCGGCGCGATCTCGCGGTTGTGGCGCAGGTGGCCGGACCTTATACTTCGGCCCTTTGGCCTGAATGAATCAACCCATGTCCTGTCGCACTCAACCCAGCTTTGCTCCGCCCGCCTGCCACCCTGCCGCCAGCCGGAGCCCCCGCCTGCGCCGGACGATTGCGCTGCGCTGTGGATTGCTGGTGCTGGCCGCCTTGCTGAGTGGAGCCTGCGGACAAAAAGGCCCCCTGTATCTTCCTCAACCTTCTGAGCAACCGCAGCCCGCCGCTCCCTCAGATCCAGACGAGTAGTTCTATGTCGACCTTCACCTATCACGATGACGAACTCTATGCCGAACATGTTCGCCTGAACGATATTGCCGAACGTTTCGGCACGCCTACCTATGTATACAGCCGCGCCGCCATCACGGCCGCCTACCGGGCCTATGCCGACGCCCTCGGCACTCACCCGGGGATGATCTGTTATGCGGTCAAGGCAAATTCCAGCCTGGGAGTGCTGCAGATTCTGGCGGAACTCGGTGCCGGCTTTGATATTGTTTCTGAAGGCGAACTGGAAAGGGTTCTGCGTGCGGGAGGCGATCCGGCCCGCGTGGTCTTCTCAGGCGTTGGCAAGCAGCGTAACGAAATGGCGCGAGCGCTGGAGGCCGGGGTTGCATGCTTCAATGTGGAATCCGAAAGCGAGCTTGAGCAATTGTCCGAAGTAGCGGCCCAGCGTGGTGCTACGGCGCGGATTTCCCTGCGGGTGAACCCCGATGTCAACGCCCAGACGCACCCGTACATTTCCACGGGTCTGAAAGAGAACAAGTTCGGCATCGACATTGAGCGGGCACGGGCGGTGTATCAACATGCGCAGACGCTGCCCGGTCTCGAAGTCGTGGGGGTGGACTGTCATATCGGCTCCCAGCTCACCTCGCAAACGCCCTTTCTCGATGCCCTCGACCGGCTGCTCAAGCTGGTGGATGACCTGGCCGCTGACGGTCTGCAACTTCGGCACCTCGATCTCGGGGGTGGCCTGGGCGTGACCTATCGCAATGAAACGCCGCCGCCTGTTGCGGATTACATCAATGCCGTCAAGCAACGACTGCAGGGCCGCGCCCTGACACTGCTGTTTGAACCGGGCCGCTCCATCGTCGCCAACGCCGGTGCCCTGCTGACCCGCGTGGTGCACCTGAAGCCGACCCCCCACAAGAATTTCGCCGTGGTTGACGCTGCCATGAACGACAACATCCGGCCCGCCCTGTATCAGGCGTGGCAGGATATTGTCCCGGTCAAACGCTGCGCGGGTGAGCCACTGGTGTGGGATGTCGTCGGTCCGGTTTGCGAAACCTCCGATTTCCTTGGTAAGGAGCGGCCGCTGGCATTGAAAGCGGACGATCTGCTGGCAGTCATGTCAACGGGCGCCTATGGTTTCACCATGAGTTCCAACTACAACACGCGCCGGAGGGCGGCCGAGGTGATCGTGGACGGCAGCAGCTGCCACCTCGCCCGGCGCCGCGAGACCTATGATGATCTTCTGGCCCAGGAATCCCTGCTGCCGACGGGATCATCGACCCGCTCTGAGAACCCGCCCCGGTAGGATCCGCGCTGCATGAAATTACGTTTCACGAAAATGACCGGGCTGGGAAACGATTTCGTTATGATCGATGCGATCAGCCAGCGCGTAAATATCACGCCTGAGCGGGCGCGGGCGCTGGCTGACCGGCACTTCGGTATCGGTTGTGACCAGGTGCTGGTGGTCGAGGCGCCCCGGACACCCCAGGCTGATTTTCGCTACCGGATATTCAACAGCGACGGCAGTGAGGTAGAGAATTGCGGCAACGGTGCCCGCTGCTTTGCCGTGTTTGTGCGACAGCGCAAACTGACCGGCCGGCGGAGCATCCGTGTAGAAACCGCCGGGGGAGAATTGCTGCTGCGGGTGCATCCGGATAATCAGGTCACCGTGGACATGGGCCCGCCGCGCTTCGCACCGCAGGAGATTCCCTTTAGCGGCGCCGCTGAAGCGGATGTTTATCCGCTGGAGCTGCCTGGATTGAACCTGATGATCTCGGCCGTGTCCATGGGCAATCCGCACGCAGTGACCCTGGTGGACGACCTCGATCAGTTTCCAGTGGCGCAGATCGGTCCGCAGATCGAAAGTCATGAAGCCTTCCCCCGCCGGGTCAATGCAGGCTTCATGCAAGTCCTCGATCTGCACAATATCCGCTTGCGGGTCTACGAACGCGGCGCCGGCGAAACCCTGGCCTGCGGCACCGGCGCCTGCGCGGCGGCAGTGGCCGGCATACGGCGCAACCTGCTGATCTCGCCGGTCAATGTGCATCTGCCCGGCGGCGTTCTGCAGATCGCCTGGGCGGGACAGGATCGACCAGTGATGATGACCGGTCCGGCTACCACGGTCTTTCACGGGCAAATCAACCTATAACAAAAAAGCGCGGCCACCATGACTCAAAACGCTCTCCAGATGACGTTCGAACAGGTCCACCGCTATCTGAAGGAAAACCCCCATTTTTTTGACCAGCATCCGGATGTCCTGCAGGATCTGGCGCTGAGCCATGCCAGCGCGCCGGCAACTTCCCTGATCGAAAAACAGGTCTCCGTCCTGCGTCAGCGCAACACCGAGTTGCGCAACAAGCTCAACCAGCTGCTGGACAATGCCCGGGAAAACGATCGCCTGTTCGAGCGGACCAGGCGACTGGTGCTGGCGCTGATTGAGTGCGAGGACCTGGGAGATCTGGTGGACGCCCTGTCCTTCAGTTTTGACAAGGAGTTCGGCATCCCCCACACCCGCATCCTTTTATGTGGTGACGACGGCCTGCCCGGCACCAATGCCCGCCAGATCCGCGTCGATGAGGCCAGTGCCCGTCTCGGGCCCCATTTCCGGGCCGCCCGGACCCAGACCGGTTATCTCAATGAAGCCGATATCGCCTATCTGTTTGATGTGGACGCCCCCCGGATCAAATCCGCGGCGCTCGCGGTCTTCGGTATCACCGATCCCATGGGCCTGATCGCCATTGGCCATCCCAGTCCGAGCCATTACGAATCCGGCATGGGTACGCTGTTTTTGCGTCACATCGCGGATGTATTCGGCTCCCGGGTGACGAAACTGCTGCAGCAGCCCGCCGCTGCATGATGCAGCCGGACCTGATGCTGCTCGGCACTGCGGCCGAACAGTTTTTCGCCCATTTGCGTAATGAGCGGCAACTGTCACCGCTGACCCTGGAAAGCTACCGGCGCGATCTGGCGAAGTTGCAATCCTGGTGCGAAGCGCAGGAGATTGCCGAACTGCACGCCATCCAGAGCTCCCACCTGCGCCAGTGTCTGGCGCAATTGCGTCACAAGGGTCTTTCGCCACGCAGCACCCAGCGCTGGCTGTCAGCGTTGCGGACCTTCTTTCACTACGCCCGGCGCAATCTGGGGCTGGCGACGGATCCGACAGTGGGGCTGAAAGCACCCCGGATCGAACGCAAATTGCCGCGAGTGCTGGATGTCGATCAGGCAGCCCAGTTTGTTTCGGGCCCTGGCAATGATTTCTGCAGCATCCGCGATCACGCCATCGTTGAGCTTTTTTATTCTTCCGGATTGCGACTCGCCGAGCTGGCCGGGCTCAACCTGGAGCAACTGCATCTGCAGGAACGCCTCGTGCGGGTACTCGGCAAAGGCAAAAAGGAGCGCCTGCTGCCCATCGGGCGCTTTGCTTTCGAGGCCCTGCAGCAATGGCTTCCCGTACGTGCCCTGCACTTTCCCGATGCGGGTACGGCACTGTTTCTGAGCAAGCGCGGCAACCGGCTGAGCCACCGGGCCATCCAGTTGCGTCTGCGCCACCTGAGTCTGGTGCGCGGCATGCCTCAGCACGTCAATCCGCATATGCTGCGGCACTCCTTTGCAAGCCACCTGCTGGAATCCAGCGGCGATCTGCGCGCGGTCCAGGAGCTCCTCGGCCACAGTAATCTCTCCACGACCCAGATCTATACCCATCTGGACTTTCAGCACCTGGCGAAGGTGTACGACCAGGCACATCCGCGTGCCCGCATGCCCGCCCCCGCCTCTGCCCCTGAAGCGGAGGAGGATGGGGAATGATCCGCAAGAGCGCTGTGGCGACGCGCGCTCCGTCTTTGCGGACGCTCGCGATTGCCTGGATATCGAGCTGGGTCGCAGGCATCTGGCCCGGCTGTCTGCGCGCCGAAACCATCCACATTGCGGTGGCATCCAATTTTGTCGAACCGGCCAAAGCCCTGGCGGCGCAGTTCCGCACGACGAGCGGCCATGAGGTCACCATCTCCGCCGGGTCTTCCGGCAAGTTCTTCGCCCAGATCCGTCACGGGGCGCCTTATCAGGCGTTTTTCTCAGCGGATCAGCACAAGCCCCAGGCGCTGGAAAAAGCCGGCCTGACGGTACCGGGCAGTCGCTTTACCTATGCAGTCGGTGTGCTCGCCCTGTGGTCCCCCAAACCCGGCTTCATTGAAAACAACCCGGCGCGTCTGAGCGCGGGCCAGTTCAACAAACTGGCTCTGGCCAATCCGCGCCATGCCCCCTACGGTATGGCAGCGATGGAAGTATTGCAGCAATTGCAACTGGTACGCTCGACACAAACCCGGCTGATTCAGGGAGAAAACATCGCCCAGGCTTTCCAGTTCGTCCGCAGCGGCAATGCCGATCTCGGATTCGTGGCGCTCTCGCAGATCATGCGTAAAGGCCGCCTGGTGCCCGGCTCCGCCTGGATAGTTCCGGACGGTCTGCATGGCCCGATTCGCCAGGACGCGGTGCTGCTAAAGCGCGGCGCCGGGAGCGCGGCCACCCGGGCGTTTCTCGATTTTGTGCGCAGCGACCCTGCCCTGCAGACGATTGGCGCCTATGGCTATCGAATTGCTGACCCCTGAGCCGGGACCGCTCTCATGACACTGTCTGCCGCGGATCTCGGCGCCATCTGGCTGACCTTGCGCCTGGCCACGACTGTGACGCTCATCCTGCTGATCATCGGGACGCCGTTGGCGTGGTGGCTGGCCCGGACCCGCTCGATGTGGAAAGGCCCCGTCGGCGCCCTGGTAGCGCTGCCGCTGATCCTGCCACCGACGGTGCTCGGCTTTTATTTGCTGATCGCCATGGGCCCCGAGGGGCCCGTGGGTCAGCTCACCACCGCCCTGGGGCTGGGCACACTGCCGTTTACCTTCTGGGGTCTGGTGGTCGCTTCGGTGTTCTATTCCATGCCGTTTGTCGTGCAGCCCATTCACAATGCCATGCAGGCGCTCGGCGAACGGCCGCTGGAAGTAGCAGCGACCCTGCGGGCCGGGCCCTGGGACCGTTTCTTCACGGTCGTGCTGCCGCTGACCCGCCCCGGTTTCGTCACGGCGGCCGTGCTGGGGTTTGCCCACACGGTGGGCGAGTTCGGCGTGGTGCTGATGATCGGCGGCAACATTCCCGGTGAAACCCAGGTGGTTTCGGTCCAGCTCTACGACCACGTCGAAGCCTTGGCCTACGGCCAGGCCCATCGACTCGCTGGCGTGCTGATTGCGTTTTCGTTTCTGGTGCTGCTGGGGCTCTATTGCTTCCAGAGTCGGCGCGGCGCGCGGATTATGGGAGACAGAGTCTGATGGCAGCGCCTGATACCGGGGCAGAGGGACTTATCCGGGCCCGGTATGTGCTGCAGCATCAGGGCGGCGGCTTCCGGCTGGAGCTGGACACCCACTGGCCGGCGACCGGCATCACCGCCCTGTTCGGGCGCTCGGGGTCCGGCAAGACCACGCTGTTGCGCTGCATCGCTGGCCTTGACAAGCCGGACGTGGGGTTCTTCGCCCTGGGCTCGGATGTGTGGCAGGACCACCACCGCTGGACGCCACCGCACCAGCGCCCCGTCGGCTATGTGTTTCAGGAAGCGAGCCTCTTTCCCCATCTCAGCGCCCAGGGCAACCTGGCGTTTGCCCGCAAACGCAGCCCCTCCCCCGTTGCCGTCGCTGAATACGACCGCATCGTAACCCTCCTGGGGATCGAAGCGCTGCTGTCCCGGTATCCGGCGCAGCTTTCCGGGGGGGAGCGCCAGCGGGTCGCCATCGCCCGCGCCTTGCTGGTTCAGCCCCGCCTGCTGTTGATGGATGAGCCGCTGGCTTCCCTGGACCAGGAACGCAAGCAGCAGATCCTGCCCTATCTGGAGCGCCTGCGGGCGGAGTTGCAGTTGCCGATCCTGTATGTCACCCACGCGGTGCCCGAGGTTGCCCGGCTGGCTGATCATGTACTCGTCATGGACAACGGCCGGCTTGTCGCCCAGGGACCACCCCCGGAGGTGTTTTCCCACCTGCCGGTGTCACTGCCCGCCGGGGAGGAAACCGGAACAATTCTGGATGGCCGGATCGCTGCACGCGAGCCGCAGTGGCAGCTGTCGCGGCTTACGCTGGCCGGGGGTGGTGACTTGTGGATCAGCGATGACGGCAAGTCCCCCGGGGAGCCGGTGCGGATCCGGATACTCGCGAGCGATGTCAGCCTGGCCCTGCGCAATCACGACGATTCGAGCATTCTCAACCGCTTGCCGGCGCGGGTGCTTGATATTGCTGCGGACAAGGACGGCGCCATGGCGCTGGTGCGCCTGCAGGTGGGTGGTCAGTGTCTGCTCGCCCGCCTCACCCGGCGTTCTGTCCAGCATCTGGGACTAGCCCCGGGGATGGAGCTCTGGGCACTGATCAAATCCGCTGCAATCGTTCGCTGAGGTTATATTGCAGCTCTCTACTGCCAGGGTTTGCCGCGTGTTTTCTCCGAGCAGGGCAGCTGCATGTGCAGCGCCGCCTTGGCAACAATGTGAGCGCTGACAGGGGCGGATATAAACAGGAACAGTGCGATCAGGACTTCATGCAGACTCAGGCCGTCCCCGCGAAAGGTAAAAAAAATTGCCGAACCCAGCACCATCCCGCCCACCCCTAGAGTAGTCGCCTTGGTGGGGCCGTGCAGGCGCATGTAGAAATCGGGCAGACGCGCCAGACCGATGGAGCCGATCAGCGCAAAGGTTGCGCCGACCAGAATAAATATAGAAACAATCAGCTCAATGGGATCGATCACTGCGAAACCCTCCGTCATTCAATGATGTCGCCGCGCAGGATGTATTTGGCCAGCGCGACCGTGCCCACAAATCCCATCACGGCAATAATCAGCGCCGCCTCGAAGTTATGGCTGGAGCCCTGATAGATCCCGTAGAGCATCAGCAGGGCAATGGTATTGATGTACATCGTATCCAGAGCCAGTATCCGGTCGGTGATGTAAGGCCCCACCACCAGACGCCAGAGGTTCAGGATCAGGGCGATGCTCATCATCCACATGGCGATGGTCAGGGCTTGCTGGAGCATTCGAAAATCTCCTTGAGTGGGGCTTCGTAACGGCGCTTGATTTCTGCCAGCGCAGCGTCGATGTCATCAACGTGCAGGGAATGGATCAGTAAAGTTTTGCGATCCACACTCAAATCAGCCGACACAGTCCCGGGCGTTATGGAAATGGTGTTGGCCAGCAGGGTGATGGTGAAATCCTCCCGCACATCCAGCTGCAACTCCATGAACGCCGGGCGCAGATTGCGGGCGGGCGTAAGAATCAGGCGCGCCACCACCCAGTTGGCGATGATGATGTCCCACAACACAACGGCAACAAACCGCAACGTGACCCACGGCTTGCGCACGGTCAGCTGTTCCGGCCAGAAAGACTGGGTCAGATAAGGAATGGCCCAGGCGAGAATGGCACCGAGGGCGATGTGACCGGCACTGACTTCATTCATTAAAAACAGCCACAGCACCCACATGAAGCCACTCAGGGCCAGGTGAGGAAACCACAATCGACGGTTCATGGATGATCTCCCTGGACAGGCACATGGCTCATTACCGCGTCTATGTAAAACGCGGGCGCCATCAACTGACTGGCGAGCGCCTCAGTGTATCGAGTGACCGGTTCGCCGAAGACCACGAGCAACGGTCCCATGGCGAGAAAACCCGCCGTTACCGCGATGCTCGCCCGGCGGACAAGCGTGGGAGACTGTACAGGCTGCGCCGCATCCGCCCGCCAGAACAGCGTGGTGCCGGCACGACTCAACGCGACGATGGACGCCAGCCCGCTCAGCAGAACCAGGGACCACAACCACGCTGCTTCAGACCCCGTGCCCGCCGCCTTGAGCAGCATGAGCTTGCCGATGAAACCGCTCAGAGGCGGCAGCCCGGCAACGCTCACCGCCGCCGCGAAAAAGAGCCCGCCCAGGACAGCGGCATATCGAAGCGCGGGGCCCGCGACCAGCCGGTCACCCAGGGTGCCCCGCTGGCGGGCGATCAGATCGGCCAGCAGAAACAGGGCGCCGCAGATCCAGGTCGAATGGACGAGATAGAAAAAAGTCGCGCCCATGGCTTCGCGCGTATTCAGCGCCATACCGGCCAGCATGGTGCCGACGGAGAGGATGACCAGATAGGCAATCTGCATCCGCAGCTCACGCACCGCCAGAATGCCCACCCCCGCCAGCAATATCGTCAGCAGTGCCAGCGGCCAGAGCCAGAAGGTGGCGAAGTGCGCTATCGAGCCGGCGGCGTCACCGAATATCAGCGGATAGACGCGCACTATGGCGTAGACGCCCACTTTGGTCATGATGGCAAAGAGCGCCGCCACCGGCGCGCTCGCCGAGGCATAAGCGCGGGGCAGCCAGAAGTACAGCGGCAATACCGCAGCTTTCAGCCCGAACACCACCAGCAGCAATCCCGCCGCCGCACCCGCCAGTGGCGCATCCGCGGGCGCCAGCTGCGCCACCTGCTGTGCCATATGGGCCATGTTCAAGGTACCGGTCAGACCATACAGGGCTGACACCGCGAGCAGAAACAGCGCCGAACCGGTCAGGTTGAGCACGACATAGTGCAGACCCGCCTTGACCTTGGCCGCCCCCCCGCCATGCAGCAGCAAGGCGTAGGACGCAAGCAGCAGCACTTCGAAGAAAACAAACAGGTTGAAGAGATCCCCGGTGAGGAAAGCGCCGCTGATGCCAAGCAACAGAAAATGGATGAGCGCGTGCAGAATTCCGCCGCGCCGGTTGGGCTCGAAACAGGCGTAACCGATACAGAACAACGCCAGCACGCTCGTCACGCCCAGCATGAGCGCGCTGAGCCGGTCCAGTACCAGCACGATTCCGAAAGGCGGCGCCCAGTTGCCGAGCGCGTATATCTCATAGACGTCCTTGTTCGCCGAATGCAGCAAGGCGCCGCAAACGCACACCAGGGCTATGCCGCTGAAAATACTGATGGCCTTGCTCAGCAGCAGGTTGCGCTCGGCAATAAGCAGCAGCAGGATACCCGTCACCAGCGGCAGCAGAACCGGCACAATTACCAGATGATTCATGTGCGCTCTCCGGTCGGTTCTGAAGCCCCGTCCACATGGTCATTGCCCAGCTCCGCCCGGGCCCGCAGGGACAGAACCAGCACAAAGGCGGTCATCGCGAAACCGATCACTATCGCCGTCAACACCAGCGCCTGCGGCAGCGGATCGGCATACTCGGTTGCCTGCTCGCTGATAATGGCCGGA
>CAZXLJ010000119.1:0-9842 GCA_964641175.1 uncultured Cellvibrionaceae bacterium | reverse complement strand
GTGACGATCATGCCGCTCGCGGTATCCACGGGCAGGTGCTTCAGCAGAGGTGCTGCTACGAACTCATAAATGTCGTTGGAGAAATACAGCAGCGACAGCAATATCACCACGATGACAATCAGGGCGCGCATCAGCCGCGAGCGCAGCTCAATCAGGTGTTCCACAAGCGGTTGCGCCGCTTTGACGTCATTGGGTTCGGGATGTGTCATGGCGGGTTAATTTTTGGGTTCGTCCGGTTGCGGAAGCGGTGAGGCGGTTTCGGAAGTGGTCGGCACAGATGACTGCTCGGACTCGGCGAATTTTGCATGAACGGCGTGCACGGATTCTACTTCTGGCGACGGCGTCGCCGCGATCTCATTTTTTAATGGGTCCTGGTCCCATCCGTTAAGCTTGTCTTCCAGCTCCTTGCGCATTTCCTTCATTTTTTCCCATTCGCGCATCACCTGCTCATTGTGCAGCTCACGGCGAATATCATCCGCGCCCAGCTGCTGCTCGATCTCGCGGCGGGTTTCCAGCAGGCTGCGCTTGATGCGACCCACCCACAAGGCCACGGTTCTAATGGTGGTGGGCAGACGTTCCGGGCCGATGACGAACAATCCTACCAGCGCGCACACCAGTAATTCCATAAAACCAATATCGAACATATTTTACGGCCGGTTTTCGGTTTTATGAGCCTCGGGCGTGACGGTTTCCTGAGTAGCGTCTTTTGGTTTCTCGGCCTCGGTCACGCGCCGGGCTTCTTCTGCTTTAACCTCGTCGTCACCTATGGCTTTCTTGAATCCCTTGATGGCGCTGCCGAGGTCGCCGCCCAGCCCGCGCAGGCGTTTGGTGCCGAACAGTAGCAGCACGATGACCAGAATGATGAGTAACTGCCAAATGCTGATGCCACCTATACCCATAAAAATACCTGCCGATAGATTGATAAGAAAACTGTATCTCGCGGCCTGCTAGCCGCGCGACGGACGGGAGGCCTTTTCGGCGAGCCCGGATAAATCGAAGCGGCGTTCCAGCTCCCGCAATACGCTGTCACTGGATTCCCCCAGGTGGGACAACATCACCATGCAGTGAAACCACAGATCGGCGGTTTCCCCGATCAGCGCCGTTTTGTCGCCACTGAGCTGTGCGTCCTTGGCCGCGAGAATCGTCTCGGTGGCTTCTTCACCGACCTTTTCCAGAATTTTGTTCAATCCCTTGTGATGAAGCTGAGCCACGTAGGATGTTTCCGGCGGAGCAGCTTTGCGGGCCTCAAGAACTTCAGACAAGCGTGCAAGAACATCATTCATTGTAATCGGGCCTGTTAACCGTAGATGTCGCCTGGATCACGGACCACCGGTTCGGTGACCCGCCACTGATCCTCGGCAATAGTGCGGAAAAAGCAGGATTCCCGGCCGGTGTGGCAGGCAATACCGCCTTGCTGTTCCACCCGCAGCAGGAGGGTGTCCCCGTCGCAATCGAGCTGGAGTTGCACTACGCGCTGAGTGTGTCCGGAAGATTCGCCCTTGCGCCACAGCCGGTTACGTGAACGCGACCAGTACACCGCGGTGCCTTCGGCGACTGTGAGTGCCAGAGACTCCGCATTCATCCAGGCCAGCATCAGCACGCGGCCGGACGCTGCATCCTGGGCAATCGCCGGGATCAGGCCCTGATCGTTCCATTTGATGCTGTTCAGGAAGGAATTACTCATGATGTCGAGGTGCTTTGGCCTGTACTACGGGAGGCGTAGTGTAAAGGATAGAGTGTAAAACGCCCAGTAATACAGTTTGATGAACCCGGGCGCCGGCAGCCAGGGCTACGCGTAGAACACGCCGGGGCAACGCCGGCATGCCCCGGCGCCGCGCGCCGGGATCGGGAAGTCATCAGATGCGGAAGCTGTCCATTTCGTGTTTCAGCTGGGTGCTTTCCTGCTCCAGCTTGCTGCCGTTGCGCGAGACGATGGCCGCATTTTCGGCAACCCGTTCGGACAGGCTGTGTATTGCCGTGATGTTTTTGCTGACTTCGTTGGCAACAGAGCTCTGCTCGTCGGAAGCATTGGCGATCTGGTGATTCATATTGTTGATGGTGTCGATATTGGAACGGATGCGGCCCAGCGATTCCTCGACTTTGCCCGAGCTGTCCAGCGTTTCCTGCACCGAATTCATGCTGGTGCTCATCGACTGGTGAGCCTCGTCCGCGGCGCGTTGCAGCTGGATGATGATCGACTCGATTTCTTCAGTGGATTTCTGGGTCTTCTGGGCCAGAGAACGGACTTCATCGGCTACCACGGCAAAGCCGCGACCCTGCTCGCCGGCGCGGGCAGCTTCAATGGCGGCGTTCAGAGCCAACAGATTGGTCTGTTCAGCGATTGAGCGGATCACTTCCATGACCGATCCTATATTCTCGCTGCTGAGTTTGAGAGTCTTGATTTTCTCAGCCGTGGCCTGAATCTGGTCGGTGAGGCGTTTGACGGTTTCGCGCGAAGAGCCGACAACCTGAGCGCCTTCTTCGGCAATGCGGGCTGTCTCTTTGGTGTGACCGGCGGTTTCGCCGGCATTGCGTGCCACTTCATTGGCCGAATGCGACAGCTCCTGCAGGGCCGCGGCGACCTGTTCAATCTCGCGTAACTGCTGGTTGGTCGATGTGACGGTGCTTTCCGAAGCGCCGGACATTTCATCGACATTGGAGCGCACGTTCTGGGTGACCACAATGACATTGCGGATAATGGAAGCGATCTGTTCCATGACCCGGTTGAAATTGTGGGCAAGACCGGCGATCTCATCGCCGCTGTCGGTGGGCAGGCGCCGTGTAAGGTCACCGCCGCCTTCTGCGATATTTTTAAGCGACGCTGTAATTTCATTGACCGGCTGCAGGACCAGCTTGCGCATCAGGAACCAGGTGGTCAGCAGGGACGCCAGCAGCAGAATCGCCACCACGATGATGCTGGTCTTGATTTGCCCGATCATGACCTCGTCAATACTCCCCGAGGAAAACTCGATATCGTAGCGGCCAATGACGTTGCCGTCGCGCTTGATTTCCACATCAGTGCTGAGAATGCGAGGCGCGGAACTGCTGCTGCCCTTTTCGGCGGCGACGCCCATCTGTTTGCCGCGGTGATCGACGACTCTCAGGCTGGTCACCAGATCGGTATTGACGAAGGAATCGACGATGGCCTGGACCTGCTGGAAGTCATATGCAAACAGGGCTTCCATCAGCGCAGAGTTGGCCAGATCCTTTTGTTGTTGCATGACCTTCTCAAAGCGTTTGTCCTGCTGTCCTTCCAGTACCTTGTAGTTGATCATCAACACCGCCACGGCGGTCAACATGACTATGACCGTCAGGGCAATCATCATCTTGGTCGAAAGTGATCGTTTAATCATGTGCCTCATCCTGCAAGAAAGTCATTGTGCGCTCGCCTCAATGCAATCCCGGGCAAGCTCGGGACCAAGTCTTGCGGCTGCTCGAACGGGACGTCGACGGTGCGGCATCGTCAGTAGTGTCAAGTCACGATCGACCGTGAATTTGAAGGCGACCCTGCCACAACGTCAGTGCCGTCGGCAGAACGTAGGTGAGAGGCGAGACGACGATGCTCCCGCTGCTTCGCTTATCCTTAAAGTTAGCACAGCAACGGTGCTTGTAAACTCGCTCAGCGCGGTTGTCACCCCGCCCCGGGTGCCGGTTTACACGGGAGTAGAGCACAACGCCCGCGGCGCAAATATGGGGAAGGGAACGGCGGATCAGGGATGCTGTGACAGCCCGCGGCTGGCGGGATCGCTGAAAAGCACAGAGGTATTGCGGCCCATGTGTTTGGCTTCATACAGGGCCCGGTCAGCGCGGCTGATCCATTCGGTCGGCGAGTCGATGAACCCTGACAGCTCGGCCACGCCGAGGCTGATGGTATAACGCAGGCTGTGACGTTCGTGCTCGACGACGATTCCGGCCACCGCCTTGCGCAGCCGCTCGGCCACCATCATGGCGCCATTTGCACCGGTGTCCACCAGGATAATCGCGAATTCCTCGCCCCCGTAACGGCCTGCCAGATCGATGTCCCGGATCGTACCCTGGACGATCTGCGCCGTTTGCCGGATGACTTCGTCACCCGCGGTGTGGCCGTAGGTGTCGTTCACCTTCTTGAAGTGATCGATGTCAAACATGATCAGGCTGCACATGTGTTTGTAGCGCTGAAATCGGCGGAACTCGTGTTCCAGTGCAATCTCCCAGGTCTTGCGGTTCAAGAGCCCGGTCAGGCCGTCGGTGCGGCTGATCTGTTTCAGACGGGCATTGGCATCCTGGAGCTGCTGGCGGTTGGTGGCAACTTCCGTGACGTCGTAGATGATCAGACAAATGTGGGCGACCTCCCCCCTGGTGTTGGACAGGGGCAGGATGGTGCAATTCTGATACATGTACTCGGCCGATCCGGTGACCGGACGATAATTACGGAACCGAAACAGGTAGGGGCGTTCTTCCCACGTGGTAAACGAAGAGTTGCGCAGCACGGCAACGGTCTGGACCTTGCGGCGGAACCAGGCATCGGGCAGCTCCGGAAACACCTCAAAGATGGGCCGGTCCAGAACTTCCGCGGACTCGCGCGCACTGTGATTCTGCATGAAACTGTTCCAGAGCTTTACCTTGAAGTTCAGATCGAGCACCACCAGGCCTACATCGATGTTGTGGACAACATCCATCAGCCAGTGGAATTCGTTCATAAACTCCGGGGATGAGTGAGTCATGTTCAATGCAGGAGGTAATCGAGCTTCTTCATGAGCAGGCCGATGGACGGTTCCGTGACAATCAGCAGCAAGTCGCAGTTTACGTTGAAGCCCTCCAGGGTGTAGTTGATTTCGGTGACCAGAGCGCGTTCCCAGGTGGCCTTCTGGGGGTCGAAGATTTCATCGAGACGCTGGTGCTGGCCGAGTACCATGGGCGGACCGTAGCTGAAGGACATGTCGATCTGTTCGGCTATGCTGTTCATGCAGGCACCGAACAGGACGTTGGTGGTATCCATCAGCAATTCGCGCTCGGCCTGGGTGTCCAGGATGCCTTCATATTTGAGCAGTCGGGCCAGGTCAGAAAAACTGGTGTCGTTGAACAATAATATGGCTTCACCAGCAATGCCACCGCCAATAAATCCCTGACATACGCCCGATACGGAGTCAGCGCTGTTAATGGATTGCAGGGCCATGGCAATATCGGTCGGGCCCATCATCGCGATGTGCGGAATTGAAAGCTGGACGAAGGTATCCAGCAGTCGCGCCAGCCGGTCAGCCGCTCTCCCCATGGCGATGTTGGTCACTTCCTGGAGGCAGTCGCGTTGCTCTTCATCCAGTTCCACTGCACCGCTCATACCTGCTCTCTGGGGGAATAATTGACGTTGTACATCTATTCTAGTCAGCTGCTGGAAGAATGCCTGCCAACAGGTTAAATGAACCGACCTTGCCCCGTGAATGCTGAGAACCGCATCACGTACTGGCTCCGGACTTAATCAGAGGTTCCCTGGCCTGTGCAATAACAGTCGCCGAGCGCACCGGATGCAGATCCGCTTGTGGTTATTGACGTCTTCACGCAGAATCTGTGCGGCAAAGCGGGCGGGTACTACTTCCGGGAATCAAACAAGCAGGACTCTACTGATGGAGAAAGCCATGAATGACAGCCTCGGGGACGATCTGGATGCAAATTACGACCGGTTTCTTGAAGAAGCGCTGGCGACGGGCTGTGTCTGGGGTCTTGAAAGTGAAGAGGGGTGGGCGGTGTGCCCCTCAATTGAAAACGATTCGCTGGACGTAATGCCCTTATGGTCGCAGCCGGAATTTGCACAAGCACACGTGAGCGGCGAGTGGTCCCATTATCAGGTGGTGCCGATTTCACTGGAAGAATTCCTGGACGACTGGCTGCCGGGCATGCACGAGGATATTACCCTGGTCGGGCCGAACTGGAATGCAAGTCTGGAAGGAGACGAGATGGAGCCTCTTGATGTGCTGGAAGACTTCACCGGGGAAGACACCTCCGACGACTAGCCGGCTCTTGAAAAACTGTCGACGTTGCCCTTGGCACTTTCAAAGACATGCTCAGCGGTTAAAGACGGGCTCACCGGGCTTAATTCAGATCCGGTAAATGCAGCTTTTTCGCTTGGTATTGGCAGCCCCGATTACGTTTTTCATCAGTCTGCCAGTGTGGCGCATGATTGACGGCCCCCATGCTTCTCCCTCAAAGCTTGCCCAGCGTTTTCTGAATGGCCTGGCTGACTTCCTTGATGTTATGCGCGGAAGTCTGCTTATACAGAATGCGTCGATCTGGCCCGACCACGACCACGGCCGGCGTGACGTCTACGGCAAAACGCCGCGCAACCGAATCGGCTCGCAGAATAACCGGCAGACCCTGAGCATGCTGCTCGCTGAACGCCGCCGGATCACCATTCTCCCAGACGTTCATCAAATAAAATGTCACTTTTCGCTCTTTTTGCGCCGCGCTGACCCGCTTTATCTCTGGCAATAACTGCTTGCAGTGACCGCACCAGCTCGCCCAGAAAACCATCACCACCATGTGGCCGGAATCGACGGTATTGTAAAGGGAGATCGGCTGATCGAACTGATCCATCAGCATCCAGTTCGGCGCCCGGTCACCTACTTGCAGCGGTTCCGCATGAGAAACGCCAAATGCGGTGACAAGGCAGGCAGTTGTCAGGATTAGCCAGATTCGCATTAGCATGTCCATTTTTTTCGAGTACGTGCTTGGAGTGGCACCGTTTCAGATGGTTCCCTCGGCAGAGCTCCAATGCAAAGGTTAGCGGGTCCGCAATCCGCACCGCATGTTGTACCATGCACGGCTCGTCTGCAGGAAGGCAGGACCGGTAAACCAAACCGGGCAGCCGTTGTCTTTACATCTTCTGCGAAATGTTATCCGCGGTCTCGAGGCTGCAGATGCGTAAAGATTTAACCGTTCAAATAATTTGCAAAAGGAAATCCAGATGCGAAAGAACCGCAAGCTGCCCTCCTGGGCGCTTTGGCAAAGTCTTTTGGCAGTGCTGATTGTGCTGTCCGGTGTTCAGGGGGCGCACGCTCAGCGCGGAGTCGAACAAGTGACCACGGTAGAAGGTATTACCGAATACCGTCTTAAAAACGGACTTGAAGTCCTGCTGTTTCCAGATCCGACCAAGGAAACAGTTACCGTGAATGTGACCTACAAGGTAGGCTCGCGCCATGAGAACTACGGCGAGACCGGGATGGCACATCTGCTTGAGCATCTGTTATTCAAGGGCAGTAAAAATCACAAGAACATTCCGGCGGAGCTGAGTCGCCACGGCGCCAAACCCAATGGCACTACCTGGATCGACCGCACCAATTATTTCGAGACGTTCAATGCGACCGACGAAAATATTGACTGGGCGTTGAGCCTGGAAGCGGACCGCATGGTGAATTCGTTCATCGACAAGAAGGATCTGGACAGCGAAATGACGGTGGTGCGCAACGAATTCGAAAGGACCGAAAACAATCCTTTCCGCGTACTGATGCAGAAAATGATGTCCGCATCCTATATGTGGCATAACAACGGCAAGCCTACGATCGGCGCGCGTTCCGATATCGAGAACGTGTCCATAGACAGGCTGCGGGCGTTCTATGAAAAATACTATCAGCCCGATAACGCGGTGCTGACCATCGCCGGCAAGTTCGATTCCGAGGACATGCTCAAGCGAATCAATAACACCTTCGGCAAGATTAAAAAACCCACCCGCGTGCTGGAAGAGCATTACACACGAGAACCTCCAAAGGATGGAGAAAAAAGCGTGGTAGTGCGCCGTGTTGGCGACATCCAGTGGTATGCCGCCGCCTACCATATTCCGGCCGGTTCTCACCCTGATTATCCGGCACTTGAAGTGCTCTCCCAGATTCTTGGCGATACCCCGCGCGGACGTCTGCATCAGAATCTCGTCGAAAACAAGCTGTCCGTGGCAACCTTCGCCTACCCGTTTCAGCTGTCCGAGCCGGGCCTGATGTTTCTGGGAGCGCAGGTGGAAAAGGCTGGCGATCTGGACAAAACCCGCAAGGCATTTCTCGATACGGTGGAATCCATCAAGAGCAAACCAATCACGCCCGAGGAAGTTGAACGCGCCCGGCGTAATCTGCTCAAGGAATTCGATCTGGCGTTCAACTCTTCGGAAACAATTGCCATCCTGCTGAGCGAATACATTGGCATGGGCGACTGGCGCTTGCTGTTTTTAACCCGCGATCTGATCGAGAAGGTGCAGGTGGAAGATGTCCAGCGGGTGGCCGACGCATACCTCGTGACCAACAATCGCACGGAAGGCCGGTTCATCCCGACCGAGAATCCCGAGCGGGTGGCAATTCCGGAAGCGCCGCCGGTGAGCGAATTGCTGGCCGGCTATCAGGGGCGCACCGGGCATGCTCAGGGTGAGGCCTTTGATCCGGACTTCGACAATATCGAAAAGCTGACCGAGCAGTTCGCCCTGGACAGCGGCGCCGAAGTGGCACTGTTACCGAAAAAATCGCGCGGAGAATCGGTGTTTGTACGGGTCAACATGCAGTTTGGTACCCTCGAGACCCTCAGCGGCACCGGCGCGCAGGGTGAGGCGGTGGCCGACATGCTGATGCGCGGGACCACCCGTTATACCCGTGAGCAACTCGAGGACCGGCTGGACGAGCTCAAGGCCAGTCTGGGGGTGGAAGGGCAGTCAAACGGTCTGCAGGCGACTCTGGAAACCACGCAGGAAAATCTGGTGCCCGCCCTGGAGTTGCTCGGGCACATTTTGCGTGAACCGTCCTTCAACAAGAAAGAATTCGAGCAATTGCGTGATCAGGTTATCGCCGGGCTGGAAGCGTCGCGGCAAGAGCCCCAGGCCATCGTGTTCAGGCTGATGAGCCGCTTCTACGCACCATTCCCTGCAGATCATCCACGCTACGTGCCTACTGTCGAAGAGCAGATTGCAGACCTGCGCGCCCTGACCCTGGAGCAGCTCAAGGCATTTCACCAACGCTTCTATGCGGCGAATTTCATGCAGATAGCGGTCGTGGGAGACTTTCAGGCAGACCCGGTGAAAGCAGTTCTGGCGCAGGCGTTTGGAGGCTGGACGGGTAAAGAACCTTATGTGCGGGTGCCTCATGATTTCAGATCCCTGACGCCGGTCAATGAAACTATCAATACCCCGGACAAGGAAAACGCCGCAATGGTGGCGATGTTGCCGCTGAATATTGGCTACGACAACCGCCAGGCTGCACCGCTGAATCTGGGTGCTTACATTTATGGCGGGGGTTTCCTCAACAGCCGGCTGGCCACGCGTCTGCGGCAGAAAGACGGCTTGTCTTACAGTGTCGGTGCCTGGGCTTCCATCAGTCCGTTTGAAGAGCGAACCGAATTCAGTTCCTATGCCATCTTTGCGCCGCAAAATATGGCAGCAGTGGAGAAGGGCATGCGTGAGGAACTGGCGCGAGCGGTCACCACCGGTTTTGATGAAAGCGAGCTGCGTGAGGCCAAATCGGGAATGTTGCAGAAATCGCGCGTCGACAGAACCAACGATGAGACGCTTGCGGCGCTGCTGACCGGCAATCTGCTGCTGGACAGGGATATGCAGTGGCACAAGAAATATGAACAGAAACTCGAGAGCGCGGATTTAAAACAGGTCAATAACGCGTTCGGAAAAATGATCGACGTGGAACAACTGTCTTTTTTCAAAGCGGGGGATATGAGCCGGATTAATGCACCGGGCCTCAAACCGCCGCTTGCCCCTCCTGCGGGTCCGGCATCTTCCGGATCAAAATAAAACCACACATACGCCCGGCGATATCCCCGCCGGGCGTCATCTGGCCCCAGGTTGCGTACGAAAAGTACTTTTAACCGGGAACTTGTCTCAACGGCTC
>CAZXLJ010000118.1:0-10039 GCA_964641175.1 uncultured Cellvibrionaceae bacterium | reverse complement strand
ATAAAGTGTAAAGATACCTAAGAAGGTCCTGCTTTTCCTCCTCCGCCAGCTTCAGTCCCAATACCAGATTGAAATATTCAATTGTGTCATCCAGGGTCAGGAGGCGGCCATCATGGAGATAGGGAGGGCTATCCTTAATCCCGCGCAAGGGAAAGGTTTTGGTTGGACCACCATCGGACATATTGCGGCCGTTCACCACTTTCTTCTCATCGTAGAAACGTTCGGCCATCAGGTCATGCATGAAATTATCACTGAAGATCGGTGGCGCATGACATTCCACGCAGCGACCCTTGCCAAAGAAAATGACTTCACCCCGTAATTCCTCGGCGCTCGCCAATGTTTTGTCCAGTCTGCCGAAGGCATCCAGCTTGGGGGCTGGGGGAAAATCCAGGATTTCCTGAAACTCGGCCATTGCGTGCACTTCGCTGCCCCGGTCTAGAAAATTCACACCTTTCTTCTGGGCGATTACAGGGTCACCGTCAAAGTAGGCGGCGCGCTGTTCGAACTCCGTGAAATCCTCTACAGTGCGAAGCGCTCTTTGTGAACCGAACAGGCGTTGCTGGGCGACTCCTCGCAGAGTGGGGGTATCAATCCGTCGGCGGAACTCTTGCGGCCGAATATCTCCAACAAGATGTGTCGCCGCGTTGGTGTGGCCATTGACGTGGCAGTCGAAGCAGGACACGCCGATGCTGGGTCGCTCGCTGCGACGGTCAGTGGTCAGGTTGAACTGCTGCTGGGGAAACTGGCTGACCAGCAGACGCAAACCATCAAGCTGCTTTGGATTGAGAATGCCGTTGAACAGTTCAAAAAAGTTCTGGGTGGTCACCAGCTGCCCTTGCGAGACATCGCCCAGGTCCGGGCGGGTGGTCAGGAATATTGGGGGCGGAAATTTGGGAAGAAAGTGTTCGGGAACGTCAAAGGCAGTGTCGAATCGGTTCAGATCCCGTCTCTCCTGCCGAAGTATCTCCTTGATATGGGATTCGGGGAATACCATGCCACCTTCCTCGTGAAAAGGATGAGGTAACGGTTTAAACCCCTCAGGAAACACTCCTCGCTTCATGATTTCGTCGATGCTCAGTTCCGCCAGCTGTTGCCAGGTCGTGCCAGATGGCAGTTTAACCCGTACTCCACCTTGCACCGGTTTGCCTCCTGTCATGGAAATGCCTTTGACAGGACGGTCCGAAAGATCGTACCGGGATTTCAACAGATCTGACTGCCGGTTCGCCAACGCCCGTTTGTTTTTGCTCATATCCTTGAAAACATCATTAAACGGTCGTTCGCTGGCGACGGGCATATAGCTGGTTGCACCGGCGGGCGCAGCTTTCTTGACTGGTTTGGCCGGGTTTGCCTCCTGAGCCTGCAAGGGTGTAAATATTACAAGGAGCAGGAGAGTGAAAAGGTAGTGCGTGCGAGGTGGAACCAAAAAATCGAACATGAATAAACTGCTCCTGTTGTTATTGTGACGCGGAACGTCGAAGTTATACGGAGTGCAGGTTTGTTACGCGTTAACTTTGTTGCGCAACCGGGGAGATTTTATATCGACAGCGGCCCTCTAGCGTCAGAACCTTTAGCTATTAAAGATTTTCCCATTATGTCGGACGCGTTGGGCGTGCGAGTCAGGAACCAAACATCCTGCGATGGGAAAAGCCGGTATAAAACCAGCAGAGGGCAAGGGGGGCGGACCGTCCGGCGAAATAGAGGTCTTTGACAATAGGGGTACGATTTTTGAGCTCAAATGCATTGGTAAACTTTCGTCGCTGCCTGCATAACGGGAGTTGGTTTGCACTGTCTGTGTTTCGGGAATTTCTGAAAAATCACGGGATTCTTCTGGCCGGCGGTGTCGGCTACAACATTCTGCTGTCGATGATTCCATTGCTGGCCTTGTTCTGTGTGCTCCTGACTCACGTGGTAGACGAACAGAAGCTGTTGATGATCATAGCCATCCAGGCCGCCCACCTGGCGCCAACACACGCCAACCTGGTGGTGGGAACCGTGCAGGAACTTATGGCGGCGCGTGAGATGATCGGTTGGCTGGGCATAATCGCGCTGCTTTTTTTCAGTTCTTTTGCCTTTCGCATGCTGGAAGACTCGATCGCAATAATTTTCCATCAGCCGGATGTTACTCATAGGCGCAGTTTCTGGGTTTCGGCAATCCTGCCTTACCTTTTTATGCTGTTTCTCGGGACAAGCCTCTTTATCCTGACACTGGCCGTGTCAATGACCAGTGGGGTATATGAATGGGCCGTCTCAGGTGATGACATTCGCGTCCCGGTCGCCCGGCTCTCAACTCTGGCATTGCATTTGACCAGTTTCCTCGGAACCGCTCTGCTGTTCGCATCGATTTACAAGATTTTGCCGGTAGTGTCGATCGGGACAAAACGCGCTCTTTATGGGGGTCTGGTTGCGGCGGTTTTATGGGAGGGCATCCGATTGCTGGTGATGGTCTATTTGGCGAATGTTTCCTTCGTGAATGTAATTTATGGGTCCCTGGCGACACTCATTGTGCTGTTACTTACACTGGAAGCAGGTGCTTTCGTTCTTCTCCTGGGGGCGCAGGTCATTGCGGCGCTGGAACGCAATGCACGGCGGGGGCGACCTTGGTACTGCACGGGCAAAAATTGAGTTACTGAATGTGTTCCTTGGCACTATTACTGCTTTGTCTAGTGTGGAAACCTTTTCGTTTTCCTTTATGAAAATAACGTTAGCCAGGAGAAACTTATGTCTAGCACCAGCGATAAAGTTAAAGGCAAAGCAAATGAAGCGATAGGCAAGGGGAAAAAAGGCGTGGGCGAAGCAACCAACGATCACCGTATGAAAGGTGAAGGTAAAGCGCAGGAGACCAAAGGCAAAGGCCAACAGCTTAAAGGCACGGCCAAAGATAAGGTCAAGAACGCCATTGATCGGGCTTGATCGGCCCGGATCCGCTGCCTGCCCCTTGGGGCAGGCAATGCACCCGACCTGCTAATCATGAACATTCTGCACAACCCGCCTCTGAACCGGTTCGAGGTTGCTACTCCAGCCGGGCTGGCGGTAATCGAATACCGGATCGGGAAGGGGCAGCATTCTAGCGCTCAGACGATTGATTTCTCTCGAACTTATGTGCCGCCGGGTGCGCGAGGTCAAGGTGTTGCCGAAGCCCTCGTGCGGCGTGGGTTACGGTGGGCTCGGGAGGAAGGCTACACTATTTCTGCAAGTTGCTGGTATGTAGAAAAATTTCTCAAGACAGCCGATCACGAGCCCAGATAGTGGCCAGCTGAAGATCCCTTCAGGCAGCTTGCAAATCGCGCTTTCTGTGCCAGTATCATTGATACAGCAGGGTATTTAATCTTTGAAGATTTAAACATCCAATTGTTCACGGTATCCATGGACAGCTCTCCGGGGGGCCGGAATTCCGCATGTTTTCCAGTTTCAAGCTTGAAAAGGCTCTTGCCGCGATGGTCTTGTTGACGTTGATTGCCGTCGTAGCCGAACGCAATGTCCTCAAGATAACCAAAACGATTAGTCCTGACGATGGACTGACGGCGACGGTTTACGATGATCGCGTTAACGGCGGCGCCAGTCGCTCGGCGTTTCTGGACAAAGAACAGCTCAAATGGAGTTGCGATCTGGAGCAAAAAGTCCAGTATCCGTTTTGTGGCTTCGAACTGATGTTTGATCCGGCCCGGGAAAAGGGGATCGACCTGTCGAATTTTACAAAGGTCCGAATATGGCTCGACTACGAGGGTCCAGGGCGAACCATTCGGATTTATTTGCGCAATTTTGATCTTGCCTACAGTGTGCCGGGGTTCAACGCAACCACCAAATATAACCAGATTGAATTCGACGCGGCTCTTCTGCGTGAAGGGCCTATAGAGTTCAACATGTCTGACTTTTTCGTCGCGAACTGGTGGTTGCACCAGTTAAACGTGCACCCCGAATTTTCCCATCCCCAGTTCGATAACATCGTGGTGTTCGAGGTGCAGACTGGCAACAACTCGCCGAAAGGTCGCTACGAAATGCAGTTGCAGCGCATAGAGTTCACTGGTCACCGGCTGTCTACCCAGCGTTGGTATCAGTTCATTCTTGGCACATGGCTCGGCATCGCCTTACTGTTTCTGGCCGGTCGTATGCTCTGGCTAAATCGGGAGCTCAAGCGGCGCAAGCGCCGAGAACAGGAGTTGCTTGAAGTAAACGAGCTTCTCGATATGCGCGGCCAGCAGCTTGAAGAGATCGCAAAAACCGACCCACTGACGGGAGCGTTCAACCGGCAGGGAATTGAAGAAGCCATCAGGACGGGACTTCTTGACTGGCGGCGATCGCGCAAACCTCTGTCAATCATCATGCTCGATGTGGACCACTTCAAAAAGATCAATGATACATACGGCCATGCGGTCGGTGACAGCGTATTGACGGGCATTGTGGATCTTGTGCAGCGCAACGTTCGCAACGGCGATCTCTTCGCCCGATGGGGCGGGGAAGAGTTTGTTCTGGTTTGTCGCGATACCGCGGCGAATGATGCACGCCTGCTGGCCGACAAACTGCGGTTACTTATCGCGACGGCCAGCTTCAGTCATGGTGTCGAGATCACCGTCAGTATGGGAGTTGCCATGCTGGGCGAGGACGAAACTCTGGACCAATTGTTTATTCGCGCTGACATGTCCTTGTACGAAGCTAAAAAGGCGGGGCGCAATCGCGTAATCCTGGCATCGTGAAGGACGTGCAGGTTCGCCGTCCTTCCGCCATCCTGAAAACCTTCCATCTGGTTATTTGCTGTCGATAATGGTCAAATGGCGTGGCTCGGCGCAGGCACCAGGTCCGGTGCCGGTCCACTTTCTCGCCGCGCATTTAACCAGACGCTTCCCAATCTGGAGGAATTGAATCTGAAACCCGTTTCTGCTTCGAATCGCGGCAAGTGGGCCATGTCGCTGGTGGGCATCGTCCTGCTTTTATGGACAACGGCAAAGGTCGGTGCGCAAGTTGAAACTGCCAGGGAGGCTGCCAGGGACGTTATCCGGGTAGGTGTACTTGAGGATTTTCCCCCGCATTATGAAACCCAAGCCGTCACCGGAGAACCGCGCGGGTTTGCCATCGATACATTTAAAGCCGTCGCGCAGATCTCCGGCATTCGCTATCGGTTCGTGGTCTACGACAACTGGTCAGAAGCACTGAATGCCTTCCGCGCCGGCGACATCGACCTCATCCCCAATCTTGGCGTAACCGAGGAGCGGCAAAGTTATGCCCGTTTTACCGCGCCTCTGGAAACGGTGGGCGTCAGGGCGTTTATCCGTACGAGTAATCACACCATCAAAAACACGGCGCATCTGCGCAAAAAAGTTGTAGCAGTGGTGGACGGCAATGTGGGCCCGGCTGTCGCGGCTCAGTTCACCGACTTTCCCGAATCGTTCGACTCCCTGCAGGACGCACTGCTGGCAATGCTGGCCGGCAAGGTTGAGGCCCTCATTTATCCCCAGTCCTCGGTGGAGCGCCTGCTCAGGGAGAGCGGGCTTGAGCACCGGGTACGGCCGGTGGGCAAGCCCCTGTACGAAGTGAAACGCGCCATGGCGGTGCGGCCGGATCAAGAGCAGCTGTTTCAGCAGATCGACAGTGGAGTTCGCAGCCTGCTTGAGAAGGAGCAGTTCGCACAGCTATACGAACGCTGGTACCGCGAGCCCGCGGCGCCGTTTACTTTTACTTCGGTGATCGTGCTGGCGGCCAGTATTGTAGGACTGACGGTGTTGTTCCTGTTCTGGCGGCAGCGGACCCTGCTGTCGATGAAAAGACGAATCGAGGAACTCAAGGCCCGGCAGAGAGAGCAGCTACTGGAAGCGCAATCGACTGAAATGGCCGCGAAACTGCGGGTGTTTTTTGATCAGAGCCTCTCGTTCGCCGGCATTATGGAGCTGGACGGAATCGTCACGGAAGCCAACCGGACTTCCCTGGAAACCTGTGGCTATGGTCGTGAAGAAGTCATCGGAAAATATTTCTGGCAAACCCCGTGGTGGCGGGGATCGGTTGACGTCCAGAACGCCATACGAGATGCGGTTATCGTAGCTGCGGGCGGCGGTGTGGTGCGCATGGAACTGGATTACTGGATGGCGGACGGCTCGCAACGGGTGGTCGATTTCGCTTTGGCGCCGGTACGTAATGACGCGGGTGAAATAATTTTTCTGGCGCCTACGGCGCAGGATATTACCGAACGCAAGCAGGCGGAAATGGCGCTTGAGCACGCCCGGCAGCTGGCCGAAAACGCGAGTCAGGCAAAAAGCAAATTTGTGGCGAACATGAGTCATGAGCTGCGGACACCATTAAGCGCGATTCTGGGTTACACAGAAATTCTCGCGATGCATCTGCGAGAACCCGATAACCTGGTCAATGTCGAGGCAATCCGGCGTAACGGGGAACATTTGCTGGCGCTGCTGAATGATGTTCTCGATCTGTCCAGAATCGAAGCGGGCAAACTGTCAATATTTCCCCAGCAATTTTCTCTGGTGGCATTTGTCAGCGATATTTTTGCACTGCTGGAAAACCGTGCCCATGCCAAGGACATTCCGTTGCGGGTCGAATACCAGGGCAAGGTACCGGAGATTATTGAAAGCGATCCAATGCGGCTCAAGCAGATTCTTATCAATCTGGTCGGCAATGCCATTAAATTTACAGAGAAGGGATCAGTGGAAGTCATTATCCGCGCAATCCGCAAAAGTGCAGACTGTGTCGATATCGAGTTTTCCATTCGCGACACCGGCGTGGGCATTCCGCACGAACAGCTGAAACTCATTTTTGATGCCTTCGAGCAGGGTGACACCAGCATTACCCGGCGTTTTGAGGGGTCCGGTCTTGGCCTCAATATCTCACAGCGCCTGGCGAGACTGCTCGACGGCAGTATTACGGTCGAAAGCGAAGTCCAGCGCGGCAGCACTTTTACCTTTACCTTCCCGGCAGTCATCGCTCCCAGCGCAGAATTTATAGAACCACTGAAGCACCATTTATTGCGAACGGAACCGCCCAAGCCCTATCGCAGGCTCAATGGCGAACTGATTCTGGTGGTGGACGACCGGGACGATATGCGATTGCTTATTCAGCGGCTGATCGAGCAGGCCGGCGGCAAGAGCCGTACTGCTGTCAATGGCAAGGACGCGCTTGAGCAGTACGAGAAGTCCATCCGAGCCGGCGAATCGTTCGACGTTATCGTGATGGATATGCAGATGCCCGTGATGGACGGATTCAAAGCCACTACGCTGCTGCGCGAGGCCGGATACCGGAAGACCATTGTTGCGTTGACTGCAGGCGCCATGCAGGGAGAGCGCGAGAAGTGCCTGGCGGCAGGGTGCAACCATTATTTAAGTAAACCTGTGGATGGACGGCAGCTGCTGGAGATGCTCGCCAGTGCAGCAATGACGCCGGACCTGAATGAAGTTCCAGGGGCTGACGTAGCGATAGCGGAGAAATTTTCAGTGCTGATTGTGGATGATAATGCAGATGCACAGAACGCCTTGTCGCAGATATTGCAGCTGGAAGGCTTTGTCACTCATACCGCAAGCACGGGCCGGAGCGCGATTGACTGCGCGCAGACGCAGCGACCCGGAGCCGTTATCCTGGATATAAATCTGCCGGACATGTCCGGTTACGATGTGCTGGCTGTCCTGCGGAGCACCGCAGGAATTGAACATACCCGTTTTATCGGGTTATCGGGCGAGGAAGCCGGCGAAGCGGCGACAAAAAAATTCGACAGTTATTTCACCAAGCCGGCCGACCTCGTACGGCTGAAAGCCCTTTTGTCATCCTGGCGGTTCGATCAAGCGCGCAAGTTTCCAGACGCGGCAGGTGAAATTTAGACGTACCAGTCTTAACCGGAAGGCACCTACGATTTCCGCGTAATTTTAGGCTTTACGCGGTCCGGATAACAGGTTTTGCAGATTATGCATTTCGTGCCATCACAGCCGCGCGCCGTGCAGAATTCCCGCCCATAATAAATGAATTGCAAATGCAGTCTGTTCCAGCGGTCTTCGGGAAAAAGTCTTTTTAAATCCGCCTCCGTCTGCGAGACGTTTTTCCCGGACGTCAGACCCCAGCGTTGCGCCAGCCGGTGAATATGGGTGTCAACAGGGAAGGCCGGAACATTAAAGCACTGGGCCATGACGACGCCGGCAGTCTTGTGTCCGACACCGGGCAAAGCTTCCAGGGCTTCGAAAGTGCCGGGAACTTCTCCGCCGTGCTCTTCGATGAGAATTCCGGAAAGGGCCCAGATAGCTTTGGCCTTTTGGGGTGAGAGGCCGCAGGGACGGATAATCGCCTGAATCTGTTCGACCGTCAGTCCGACAATATCTTCCGGGGTTTCGCCAAAAGCCCAGAGGTGCGGCGTGACCTGATTGACCCGTTCATCCGTGCACTGCGCCGACAGAACGACGGCCACCAGCAATGTAAAAGGGCTGGAGTGGCTCAGGGGTATGGGTGGATTCGGATACAGGCGCTGTAAGGTGTCCAGAATAAAGGCCACGCGCTCGCGCTTGGTCAAGGTCGCCAAGTCTTAACCCCGGCGGCAAAAAGTGCGTATGCGTTCAGCGGCATCAATACATTCGGCAACTGTGGCGACCAGGGCCATCCGGATATATCCCCGCCCGGGGTTGCCCTCGTCCGTTTCTCGGCCCAGATAGCTGCCGGGGAGCACCGTCACGTTCTGTTTTGCAAAAAGGTTCCGGGCGAAATCAGTATCGTCGGTGGGAGTCCGTGCCCAAAGGTAGAATCCGGCGTCGGGCAGCTCGAACTCGAGGACGTCCGCCAAAATGGCTCCGACTGCTTTGAATTTTTCCCGATACAGATCCCGGTTTTGCCTCACATGCTGTTCGTCGTTCCAGGCAGCGACGCTGGCCAGCTGCACTGGCACCGGCAAGGCACAGCCCTGATAAGTGCGGTACTGCAGGTATTGATGCAGGATGTTTGCATCACCTGCCACGAAGCCCGACCGCAACCCGGGCAGATTCGAGCGCTTTGAGAGACTGTGAAAGACTACACACCGCGCGTAATCCTCACGCCCAAGTTCAGCGCAAGCCTGTAGTAGTCCCGGCGGCGGGCTGGTCTCATCGAAGTAGAGTTCCGAGTAGCACTCATCGCTGGCTATGATGAAGTCGTAACGGTCCGCCAGTTCGATCAATTCCTTGAGTCTGTCGAGACTCAGCACCTGTCCGGTCGGATTGCCGGGAGAACAGATATAGAGAAACTGGCAGTCGCGCCAGACCCTTTCTGGCACACTCGCAAAATCCGGAGCAAACCCGTTGCGTTTTTCACAGTTGATGAACCAGGGCTGGGCCCCTGACAAAAGCGCTGCCCCTTCATAAATCTGATAGAAAGGATTGGGCATGACGACCCGGGCAGTCGGCGAAGGGTTTACAATCGCCTGGGCAAATGAGAACAGGGCTTCGCGGGTTCCTGCGACAGGAAGAACGTGCCGATCCGCCTTCAGGGATCCAGACTTAAGGCGGAAGCGCACCGTCGCCCAGTTGGCAATAGCCTCACGCAGCTCGGGTATTCCACGAGTCAGCGGGTAGTTCGAAAAAGTCCGGATGTGTTCCTGAAAGACACGCAACACAAATTCGGGCGGTTCGTGTTTGGGTTCCCCAATCGACAGGGCAATGTGAGAAAGATCCGGCGGCGAGATTCCCTCTTTCAGTTTCGCGAGTTTTTCAAAAGGGTAGGGTTGTAGAAGGGCAAGGTTTTGATTCATGACTGAAGCCTGTTCACACTATTTAAAGGGTGTAATCGGTGTGTCTGGACATTTGGGAATTCACGCAATCCGGTAGCCACGGAGGCTGGCCGGCTAATCTGCGGCATCGTGGGTAATGAGGCGCGGATTAATATTAGGGTCTGTTAACACTAGGGAACCTCTGATCAAGTCCGGACAGCGTCTGCGCGAGCCAAAACGTTCAGCCCGCAAGACGCTTTTCGCAGCGAATGGCCTTAGCCCTTCGCAAGAAGAGCAACGCGGCGGATGAACGTTTTGGCCGCGCCCTCCGGGGCTTGCAGCGCTTTGCGAGCTCTGCGTTGGCACTTCTCGACAGGCAGTCAG